>NZ_JBTEKS010000017.1:0-25782 GCF_054333355.1 Methylomagnum sp.
AATCTTCGCCAGCAGCGTCGCGCTCAACAGCGGCGCGTACAGCAGCAGGCTGGCCGCGCCTTCGGACGGGGCCGGGCGGGCGATGGGGTTACAGACGACCACGACACAACCCGATCATAGGATGGGTGAAGGTGCGCTCCGGAAGGCTTCCGAGTCCCGGGCGATGACCACGCACCGCAACCCATCGAGCCACCAAACGAAGCGATGGGTTACGGCGCACGGCGGCGGCATCAGAAATTGGCAGCCCGTCTTAGGTGCGCCTCCACCCATCCTATAACTCCTTCTTTTTTCAAAAGAAAGCCTAGCCAGCATCCTTCTCACCCACTCAATGCTTATTGACCACGGCACCCACCAAACCCACACGGGTTTGGCCGAGCGCGGCGACCAAGGCTTGCGACCGTTCCACCGTGGCGGCGTGAGGCTGACTGACCAGCAAGGCCGCCCCGGCGCGGGCCGCGATGATTTGCACATCCGCCGCCGTGGCGTGGGCCGGGCTGTCGATCAACACCACATCAAACAGCCCCCGCAGTTGGTCCAGCACGTCGGCAAAGCGGGGCTGGGACAACAGTTCCTGGGGATTGGGCGGCGTGGGTCCGGCGGACAGCACCGACAACCCGGCGATGGAGGGAATCGGGGCGATGGCTTCAAGGCCAGCCCCTTCCGCCAGCAAGGCGGAGAGTCCCGTCCGGTTTTCCAGGCCGAACAGCGCGTGTTGCCGTCCTTGGCGCAGATCGGCGTCGATCAACAGCGCACGCCGCCCCAATTGGGCGAACACCACGGCCAGATTGGCGGCGACGAAGCTCCGCCCTTCCCTTCTCTCCGCGCTGACCACGGCCAAGCTCTTGCCGCCCGGCGCCACGTCCAGCCAGCGCAGCAGCAATTCCGAGCGCAGGGTACGCAGTCCTTCCACCAGCGGATGGGCGGCATGGCGTGCCGCCAGCAACTCGCCGGCCAACCCGACCGCCGCCGGGCATGGCATGACGGAATCAAACTCGGGCGCCAGCAGCGGCGCGGCATGGGGCAAGAATTTCAGGGCTTGAATGTTCATGGGTGTTTATCCTCTCGTGGGGGCGGGCTTCAGCCCGCGACGGTGGGGCCAGATCGTGGGCTGAAGCCCACTCCCACTGGCCGCCGCGCTACTTTCGCCGTCGGCAACACCGCCAACACCGGCACGCCCAGCATTTCCGTCACATCGCCCGCGCCGCGCAGCCGTGGCCGGAACAATTCCAGCAACAAGGCCAGCCCGGCCCCCAACACGCCGCCGAACAGCAGCCCCAGCGCCGTGTTCAACACCACACGCGGGCTGGACGGCTGGGTCGGCTCGGTGGCGACGGTCAGCACGGCGACATTGGTCTGTTGGGCCTCGCTTTCCAGGCTGGTTTGGGCGTAGCGCTGCGTCACCAAATCGAAGGCTTTTTGGGCGCTGTCCGCCTCGTGTTGCAGCACGGCGAGGGCATCCCGCTCGGCCTTGAGGGTGAGGACTTTCTGCTTCTGCGCGTCCAAAGCGGCCTGGATGTCCGACTCGCGGGCGGTGTTGATGCGGTGCGAAGTGCCCAAGGAACCGGCGATGCGGCGGGTCTCGGCGATGACGCGCTGACGCAGGGCCGAAACCTCCGCCTCGTTCTTGGCCCGCTCGGGATGGTTGGCACCGAACCGCCCGGCCAGTTGGCCGCGCTGCGCTTCCAGCCGGGCCAGCTCGGTCTTCAAGCCTTGGATCAAAGGGTTTTGCAGCACTTCCGGCAGGGTTTCGGCGGACGCAGACTGGCTCTGGCGGGACCGGGCGTCCGAACGGAAGCCCTGGACCTGCACCAATTGGGTGGAAAGCTCGGCCAAGCGGGCGTTCTCCACATCCAGCCGTTCATCGGCGGCGACGATGCCGTGTTCCCGCTGGTAATTGGACAGCCGCCGCTGGGCCGATTCCAGCTTCTCGCGGAGTTCTCGGGTCCGCTCGTCGAACCAGCCCGCGTATTGCTTGGCCGGTTCCACCTTCAATTCCAGATTGGTGTCGATGTAGGCTTGCGCGAAAGCATTGGCGATGGCCGCCGCCAGCCGGGAATCGTTGGCGGCATAGCCGATGGTGACGACATTGCTCTCGCGGGTCGGCACCACGCTCAGGCGGCGCTTGAGGACGCGGCCATACCAGAATTCCAGCGAACCCTTGCCGCCGGTTTGCCGCTGCCATTCCTCGCGGATAGCGGGGTTCTGGTCGAAACCCAGCATCCTCACGACCCGCTGGGCCACCCGGTCGGAATTGATGACGTCCACCTGCGTCGTGATGGCGTTGGTGGCCGTCCCTGGCGGGAGGATCGATCCCAGAATCGGGTCGGCGGATTTGGCGTCGATGACCAACTGCGCCTCGGCGGCGTAGCGCTTGGGGGTGACGAGGCTCACGCCCAGCGCGGCCAGGGCCAGCCCCAGGGTCAGGCTGAGGATCAGCTTCCAGCGGGCCAGCAGTACGGACAGGATGTTCGGCAAACTCATGCCAACATCCCCGCTGTTGTAGGTCGGGCTTCAGCCCGACACTGGATCAAGCAAGGCGGCCATGGGATCGGGCTAAAGCCCGACCTACAGCGGCGCGATGTCGGGCTGAAGCCCGACCTACAAATGCGCATCGGCATGGCTTCTGTCCTCCGGCTCAAAACAGGCTTTCCTGCACATAAACCACGTCGTCCGGGCGCAAGGCGTCGTCCAGGCCCGGCTCGAATTCTTGGAGCTTGCCCGCCGCGTCCCGCCGATGCAGGCGCAAGCCGCGCTCGGTGCCCTTGGCCGTCAAGCCGCCGCCCGCCGCGAGGGCTTGCATGACGCGCATGTCGCGCTCCAGACGGAAGGCGCCGGGCCGTTGGACTTCGCCGTAGATGTAGAACTGCGGGGCGCGGTCCACGAACAGGGTGTCGCCGCTTTCCAGCAAGGGGTCTTGGTCGCCGCCCTCGTGGAACAAGGCGCGGAGGTCGATTTCCCGGCGGATTGGGTGGCCGTCGCGGCTACCAATCAGCACGACCGTGTCGCCCCCCAAATTGGTGGGTCCGCCCGCCGCCGCCAGCAAATCCGACAAGCGGCTGGTGACGGTTTCCAGCGGATAGCGGCCCGGCCGGTTGACCTGGCCCAGCACCGCCGCCTGATTGCCCTTGGTCTGCAAGGGCAGCACGTTGACCTGGGGTTGCAGCACGTAGCCGCCATCCCGCAGCAAAGTGGCGATCTTGCGCTCGGCGGCGGGCAGGCTCAGGCCACCCACCGGCACCGTGCCGATGAGCGGAAAGGAAATGCCACCCGACTCGGACACGCGGGTCTCGGTGGTGAGGTCGGGATTCTGGAAGACGGTAACGCGGATGATGTCGCCGGATTCGAGGCGATATTCCACGGCGTGGGCGGCGTTGAAACTCAGCAGGCCGAAGAGCATCAGCCATAGGCCAGCAAGCCATGAAAACACAACCCTATCGCTCCCACACTCCGCGTGGGAACGCCGTCG
This sequence comes from Methylomagnum sp., assembly GCF_054333355.1. Taxonomy (NCBI): domain Bacteria; kingdom Pseudomonadati; phylum Pseudomonadota; class Gammaproteobacteria; order Methylococcales; family Methylococcaceae; genus Methylomagnum; species Methylomagnum sp. Next base: position 3,467 of record NZ_JBTEKS010000017.1, read on the forward strand.
GGAACGCTCCGCGTTCCGTGACTGGAATGGAGTTGTTGATTCACCGGCAGGCGTGGAGCCTGTGCGTGTGGCGAGACGGGACGCAGAGCGTCCGAGGATGCATTCCCACGCGGAGCGTGGAAACGATGGCGTTGTGATGGTTGGGAGTGTCAAGGCTCTCATCCTCAAAACCTCACCAACACGCTGCCAAACACGCTGTTGTCGTTGAAGTCCGCCAGTTGCCGCGAGGACGTGCGCCGCTCGGCCTGATAGACGAGGCCCAGCTCGATATTCCGCAACGGTTTGTAATTCAATCCGACGCGCCCCGTCCACACCTTGTCCCGACGCGGCCCCAAGGCACCCGGCGCGATGCCGGGATCACCCTCGAAATCCACGCGCTCATAGGCAATCCGGCCCGTGAGGCTGAGCTTTTCGGTCATGCGCCAAGTGGGAAACAGGCCCACGCCCTGCGCCACCATATAGCTGGCGTCCACGGTCTGGGAGGGCTGCAAGTCGCGCCATGTCGCCAAATTCAATTGGGTCTTGGCCGTGGCCGACCAGTTCAGCGACACCCGCCAGGTGGGACCGCTGAAATCGCGGCTGGTGAAATGGCGGTTTTCCAGCGTGGAATAGCCGACACGCCCCTCAAGCCGGGTTTTGCCGGTCAGCCACCACGACATCACCGCGCTGGCGTTCTGGGTGCGGTAATGGTTATCGACCAATACGGCATCCGTTAATTGCCGGTTGGGTAAATCCGCATCGGTATAACGGTATTCCAGCCCGGCGGAGCTATTTGCCGGGGTGGTATAAGTCAGGCCGATTAACCCGGTCATACTTTGCCGGTCCAAGAAAGATCGGAATTCATTGCTGTGGGTACTATCCAGCCAGCGCAACCCCGTATTGATTTTCCAGCGGGGGTGCCAGGTGTATTCGAGATTGGCGAAGGCGTTGTGTTCAGAAAGCATGTCCTTGAGAAAAAATTGGGTATAAGCAAATGATGCGAGCGAGCGCTTATACCCATATCCCATATCCCAAGACCAGTTCTTCCCCAATTTCCACTTCCAAGTCGCCATGTCGTGCGTAGAAATATTATTCAAGCCCTGGTTATTGGCGAATCGGTTGTCATCCACCCGCAGGTCGATCATGAATCGCTGCCGACCGACACGGTAGTCGATCCTGCCGCCTGCGCTCAATTGATTGACGATGTCCGATTTACTCATGCCGGGCCTCAAAACCTTATCCGGGTCCACTTGATTGGCGAGTCGAAACAGGTTGTCATCATAAGTCAGATGGTCCGACACAAAGGGCTGAAAGGTATCGCCTGTTTCTGGCTCATCCTGAGCGGTTGCCAATAATGGAATGGTGAGAGCGAGACATCCATATCCCACCCATTTACCTTTAATCACCACTTCGTAGGTCGGGCATGTATTCCATGCCCGACATTGCTTGTTCCGGGCCATGGCGTCGGGCATGAGTACATGCCCGACCTACAGGGTTCGGGACGTTATTCGCGCCCATACCCTTAATAGGCATTTTTATTGACCATCCCGCTATAGACCGTTTTCGCGGCGATGAACAAATCGAACCAGACCGACCAGTTTTGGATGTAATACAAGTCATGCTCGATACGCTTATTTAAGTCGGTATCGCCGCGCCAGCCATTCACTTGCGCCCAGCCGGTGATGCCAGCCTTGACCATGTGCTTCTTCATATAGTTCGGCACTTGGTCCTTGAATACATCCACAAACTGGGGGCGCTCGGGTCTCGGCCCCACCAGGGACATATCGCCGTTCAGCACATTGATAAGTTGCGGCAATTCGTCGAGGCTGGTTTTCCGCAGGAATGCGCCGAAGGGCGTGGCGCGGTTTTCATTGGGCTTCGCCCAGACGGCCCCGGTCTTGGCTTCCGCGTTGACCGGCATGGAGCGGAACTTCAGCATCATGAACCGCCGGTTGTTCCAGCCCACCCGCTCCTGCCGGTAAAACACCGGGCCGGGGGAACTAAGCTTGACGCCAGCGGCGATCAGCATCATTAACGGGGCCAGAAAGATGAGAAATGCCAAGGCCAGCAGACGGTCCTCGATGGCCTTGACATAAAGGTTAATGCCATCCAGGGGAGATACCGAGATGTCCAGGGTGGGAATACCCGCCACGTTATTCAACACCCCGGACGAGGGACCCAGTTTGAACGAGTAACAATCAATCACCCGGCGGATGGTGACGGTTTCATGCCGGAGAATATCCACCACTTCCAAGGTGCGGGCTTCGTCGCGTAGTGGATAACACACCCATACCTGGGTGACGCCTTCCTGTTTGACGATGTGCGGCAGGTCTTTCACCGCGCCCAACCGGGACAGCGAGGCATCCTTGGATTCGAATCTCGGTTCCACCCGGTCATCCACATAACCGACCACCTTCATGCCCACCCAGGGCGAGGCGTGAACCCGTTCGCTGGCATTGACCGCCATCTCGCTTAATCCGACGATAACCACCCGGCCCTGGCCCCGGTCACTGTGACGGAGCCAACGCATGACCGCGGTCATGATGGCCCGCGAACTGGCTACGGTGACTAGGCTCAACAATCCCCAGTAGACGATTAGGCGGGTATTTGAATCTAAGGAGAATTCCGGTATCCAATGCTTCACGAGGCCAAACAGCACGACCATGGTGGCCGCCGCCGCTTGGAGTATCAGCCACAGTTGTCCAATGAGGGTACTGGTCCGATGTGGCCGATAAATATCGGCGACCTCGAAGAACAGAATGGCGATTAACGTCCCGAGCGTGACGGAAATCTTATATTGAAGGTCAAGCAACAGATTTCCATACCAGAGGTAATAGGCGAGCCATCCCGCGCCAATCAGCGCCAAGATATCCAATAGCCTGAGTATCACCGGAACCGTGTGTGGATGTTCTGTCACGAAAGGCCGTTGGGCCGTTTCTTGGTTACTTACCAGCATGAAAATCCCCTGATACGTTGCCTATTTGCTTCGGTAAACCCGCTTGCGGGTGCCGTGCCCTGTTACGGTGATAACTACGCAAAACCGGGGCCAATTTTGGGGGAAGGAAATATTCGTATTGAATTTCAGCGACTTAAACACAATGGATGAGTTCTGCCGGTTGAGTCATCCATGGCCGTGCGGCGGCTCGCGTCGCGGATCGGCGACAGAATCCACCACCCCTCCTGCTTGAGCCTGGAAATGGTTGCGGGAATCCCGGTTTCTGCCGGAGAATCGCCCGGCCTGGCGTCGCGGTTTGGCGACATGGCCTTTTTTTGAACAAGCGCGGCGGCGGGCGTAACTTTTTTATTTAGCCACTGCACAAATAATTCCGAATGCTGCTGAAAATCATTGGATATTCGCTGGCTTATCTATTGCTCAGCCTGATCGTGGGAATCGCGCTGGGGAGGTGGCTGAGAAAAGGCCGCGAGCGAAACGAGGATAAAGATTCCCATTAATTTAGGGGGGGATAAATGCGCTATACCGCTAATCATTTATGTCCGCACTGACCGGCATTGGTTAAAATGCACGGATGCAATCCCCCACCCTCACCTGCCATTACTCGACGCCTTGCGCCGTGGTCCACCATTTCGCGGTGCGCGTGAACCGAAGCCTGGATGGGGAACTCGCCCTGGTCTATGCCATAGAGGGCGACATTGCCCGCCTCCGCCTGCCCCCGCCCCACCCCCCCCGCCGCGCCGATGAACTTTGGCGGCACACTTGCTTCGAGGCGTTCCTCAGGTCGCTGGGAGAGGCCGCTTATCACGAATTCAATTTCGCGCCGTCGGGCGACTGGGCCTGTTATCGCTTCGACGCCTACCGCGTCGGCATGGCCGATGCGCCCACCGCCGCCACGCCTAGCACCGTGCTGCGCCGCGATACCGGGCGGCTGGAGTTGGAGGCGCGCCTGAACCTGCACGATGTCTCGACTGGCCTGGCCGAATCCGAGCTGTGCCTGGGCTTGTCCGCCATTATTGAAACCGAGGATGGGGGTATTTCCTTTTGGGCTTTGGCGCACCCGCCGGGCCGACCGGACTTCCATCACGCCGCCGGTTTCGCGCTCCCATTAGCTAGGCCCGACCCCGCCCCAACCCCGCCAACGAGGAAATAACAATGAAATTCGGCATCGACCGGCTGCTTGAAAATTACGAACTGCGCAGGCCACTCGCCGGCCGCCGCGTGGCCCTGCTCGCCCACCCCGCCTCCGTGACCGCCGATTTCGTCCACACCCAGGACGCCCTGGCCACGCTCGGCGATGTCCACCTGTCGGCGTCCTTCGGCCCGCAGCATGGGCTGCGCGGCGACAAGCAGGACAACATGGTGGAGTCGCAGGATTACCACGACCCAATCCACGGCATTCCCGTCTACAGCCTGTACGGCGTGGTGCGCCGCCCCACCGAGCCGATGATGGAAAGCTTCGACATCCTGCTGGTGGATTTGCAGGACTTGGGCTGCCGCATCTACACCTTCATCACCACCTTGCGCTACGTGCTGGAGGAAGCGGCCCGGGCGGGCAAGTCGGTGTGGATTCTGGACCGCCCCAATCCGGTGGGCCGCCCCGTCGAAGGGCTGCGGCTGCATTTCGGCTGGGAAAGCTTCGTCGGCGCGGGACCGCTGCCCATGCGGCACGGTCTGACGCTGGGGGAGCTGGCGCTGTGGTTTGCGAAAACCTTGCGGCTGGACATGGACTTGCGGGTGGTCGAAATGGAGGGCTGGCGACCCGCCGAGGGGCCAGGTTATGGCTGGCCGCTGGGCCAGCGGGTCTGGATCAATCCCAGCCCCAACGCGCCCAATCTGTGGATGGCCCGCTGTTATGCCGGGACGGTGATGCTGGAAGGCACCACGCTGTCCGAAGGCCGGGGCACCACCCGCCCCTTGGAATTGTTCGGCGCCCCCGACCTGGACCCGGATCGGCTGCTGGCTGAGATGCGCCGACTGGCTCCGAATTGGCTGAGCGGTTGCCGGTTGCGGCCTTGCTGGTTCGAGCCGACCTTCCACAAGCACGCGGGGAATCTCTGCTCGGGGCTGCAAATCCATGTGGAGGACACGGCGTATAACCACCGCACGTTCCGGCCCTGGCGGCTGCAAGCCCTGGCGTTCAAGGCGTTGCGGCGGCTCCGCCCGGATTACGAGATTTGGCGGGACTTTGCTTATGAATACGAGTTCGACCGGCTCGCCATCGACCTGATTAACGGCAGCGAGTTGTTGCGCGAGTGGGTGGACGATCCCACGGCCGCGCCGGGCGATTTGGAAACGCTGGCGGCGGCGGATGAGCAGTCTTGGCTGGATGAGCGGGAAGATGTGTTGATTTATCGGTGAGGGAAATTACCGAAGCTATGCCGCTTTTCCAAGAAGCGTTTCGATGAGCCGTTTGGCGTAGTCGGACGCTTCTTTTACTTTGTCCGGCTCAATTCGCCCCAGCAAATCGAAGGAGTGGGCACCTTTGCCGTAAACCGCTTTGGTTTTGCAATTTTCGGTGGCGCGTTTCAGGCCATCGTAAATACTCGCCTTTGATACTCTCTCGATGTCCGTTACCTGAGGTAACTTCTCGGCTTTGAAGCCTTGGCCGAAATAGGCGCTCAAGCAGACTTTGTCGGCGAGAAACCACGCTTCCATACATTCCACCATGAAATGTAGATGATCGGCGGTGGCGTTGGGTGGCTTATGCCATTGGTCGCCTTGGCGGGTTTTTACGTGGTCCCATACTTTGTCGGGGGATATGTGAATGGGGGCTTCGCTGTCTATGAGTAACACGATGAAATCGCCGGGTTCGGCTTTGGCGATAGCATGGCAAAAATCGTCGTAGGCGTGTCGGCGGCTACCGCTGGCGAAGATTCGCGGCATTTTTCCTTTTAAGCCCGCTTTCTCGAAAAACTGGCTGAATCCTTTGCGGCATTGGCTGCTTAGCTCTCCTTCGGCTCCACCCTCAACGAATATCCAGAACTTTCGGCTCACCAGCGGTTCCCCTCGATATATCCTTTTTGCCGCAATTGTCCAAGGCTATATTTCTCCAACCAATGAGATAACTCTTCAGAATCAAGGCGTTTTACTTCCGACTGGTCGCCGCGCTTTTCAAAAGTCAAAATACATTCCGGTTCATTTGAGAAGCATTCCACGAGTAAGTCGGAGTGCGTGGTGACGATTAGTTGCGTACGGGTTGAGGCGTCACGCAATAAGTCCGCAATGATGTGGATCATATCGGGGTGTAGGCCGAGTTCGGGTTCTTCGATGCAGATTAATGGGGGTGGGTTTGGGTGGCAGAGAATCGCTAGCAAGCATAAGAATCTCAACGTGCCATCAGATAACCGCGAGGCGGGAATTGAGAAATGCTCCTCATGAATAACGACTTGGACGGCATTGGCCTGGATGCTTATATCGAAATCTTCCACACCAGGATAAATATCTCGGAGATAATTTAATAATTTTTTTCTGGCGTCTGGCACAAGTCGTAAATTATTGAGAACCAACCCAATATTGCTCAAATTTTCCTCTAAGAAATCAATTGGCATATCTGGCCCCTGTGCCTTTCGGACAGGCGCATCTCGACCAATAGACCAATCCCGATAAATACGAATTTTCTTTAAAGCCTCGCCTAGCCAAGTAATTTGGGGAAAGAAAGCAAGAGATTTTAGCTGGGATATGATGGAAAGCTCAGGATTAATATCCTCCTTTTTTAACAAACGGGGTTCGTTGTTGATTAAAGCAAGAGGGTGTTCTCGCTGGTAACGAAAATAAAAGAGCGGCAAATCATGTCCGGGATTAGGAGATTCGTCCTCAATGCATTCATCTAACATTTCAAAACGGTAATTCGTGGCTGTAAATACCATTTTGTGACGCAAATCCTTTTGCCCCAAAGGATACCCAATCAGAGCCTCAATGATTGCCTCTGGTATTTTAGGCGCACCTTTCCATAGCCAATCGGAGATACCACCACTTTCCCGAAAGGTTTTAGAAATATTATCTGGTGCGGCTTGCAGCAAACCAATACACTCAATCAAATTCGACTTCCCACTCCCATTATGCCCAATCAAAATATTGAGCGGCTTTAGGTCAATCGTCGTAGTCTTATTACCAAACGACAAAATATTAGTCAGGCTGATACTCTTCAAAAACATAACCTTGACCCTCTTGAGATCACAAATCTACCGCTTTAAATGGATTTACGATGGTCAGCGTGTTTTCGATAACCTGACCATCCTGCATGTCTTCCGAAAATAAGGTCGCGCAACCGGACGACAGCGCTGCCGACAAAATCAAGCAATCATAATACGAATAACGGTATTTACGTGCCAGTTGCAGCGCTTGAAGAATGGTTTCCAGCGTAACCGTAAATAACGAGGAAGCCCCCCTGACTTCCGTTACCGCTTCGGCAATGGACTCATAATCCAATTTGAATTTCTTTCGCAGGGTATTAGATAACTCGCTTAACACCTGTGTGCTAATCGTCGGAGTAGACTGTTTGAACAAGCGACGAGCAATATCCCGTTTCCCTGGCTCGTCATTTGAGTACAAATACACCGCCACGTTAGTATCAACAAAAACCTTATCGGGCATTCGCGGCCTCGCGGTCGAAGCGATAATTCTTCGTAGTGATGGAAACAGCCTTGAATTCAGGTTCTTGCCGAGCCGACTCCCCTTCCGGTTCAAGCAGCACAACCCTAACTTTTTTGCCATTCCAAGCTTGGCATCCGCTGGGTAATTCAACGATACCGTCATGGGCTTCGGCAATAAATTCAGCGACTTTCATAATGCCTCCTCCGAATTAAACATTTTGAATCAATGCGCCTCATCCCAATTCCCCCCCACGCCCACATCCACCAATAACGGCACGGCCAATTCCGCCGCGTTGCACATCAGCCCGCGAATCTCCCCGGCGGCGGTTTCCACAAAATCGTCGGCCACCTCGAATACCAATTCGTCATGCACCTGCATAATCATTTTGACCGGCCCGCCCGCGCCCTGAATCCACCCATCCACCGCGATCATCGCCCGCTTGATGATGTCGGCGGCGGTGCCCTGCATGGGCGCGTTGATGGCGGTGCGCTCGGCGTACTGGCGGCGCTGGGCGTTGCGGGAGGTGATTTCCGGGACGTACAGCCGCCGCCCGCCTAGCGTCTCCACGTAGCCCTTGTCCTTGGCGGTCTCGCGGCTCTGGTCCATAAAGGCTTTGACGCCGGGATAGCGGGCGAAATAGGTGTCGATGTAGCGCTGGGCCACGTTGCGTTCGATCCCCAACTGCTTGGCGAGGCCGAAGGCGGACATGCCGTAAATGAGGCCGAAGTTGATGGCCTTGGCGGAGCGGCGCTGGTCGGTCGTCACCTCGTCCAGCGCCACGCCGAACACCTCGGCGGCGGTGTGGCGGTGGACATCGGCGTTCTCGGCGAAGGCGGCGCGGAGGTTCGCGTCGCCGGAGAAGTGGGCCATGATCCGTAGCTCAATCTGCGAGTAATCCGCCGCCAGGATGCGCGAGCCTTCCGGGGCGATGAAGGCTTGCCGGATGCGCCGACCCTCGGCGGTACGCACGGGAATGTTCTGCAAGTTCGGGTCGGACGAGGACAGCCGCCCGGTGGCCGCCACGGCTTGGTGATAAGAGGTGTGGACCCGGTTGGTGCGCGGGTTGATCTGGCCGGGCAGCTTGTCCGTATAAGTGGATTTCAGCTTGGCGACTGAGCGGTAATCGAGAATCAGCCGGGGCAGTTCGTAACCCTGATCCGCCAGTTCCGCCAGCACCGATTCATCCGTCGAGGGCTGGCCGGTGGGCGTCTTCTTCACCACCGGCAGTTGCAGCTTGTCGTACAGAATCGTCTGAATCTGCTTGGGCGAACCCAGGTTGAACGGGTTGCCCGCGGCGGCGTGGGCTTCCTTTTCGATTTCCGCCATGCGCTGCTCCAACTCGCGGCTTTGCTCCGCCAGCTTGAACACATCCACCAAAACGCCAGTGCGTTCGATGCGGGACAGCACCGGCACCAGTGGTATTTCCAGCGTTTCGTAGAGCTGGCGAAGGCCCGGCTCGGCCTCCAGCTTGGGCCAGAAATGCCGGTGCAGGCGCAGGGTGATGTCGGCGTCTTCGGCGGCGTAGGCGGTGGCCTCCTCAATGCCAACCTGAGAGAAGGGAATCTGCTTGGCGCCCTTGCCCGCCACGTCTTCGTAATGAATGGTTTTGTGGCCGAGATGGTTTTCCGCCAAGGAATCCATGTCGTGCCGCCCGGTGCTGTCCAGCACGTAGGATTGCAGCATGGTGTCGTGGACGATGCCGCGCAGTGTTAGCCCATGGTTGGCGAGGACGTTGGCGTCGTACTTGAGGTTCTGGCCGAGTTTGGGACGGTGCGGGTCTTCCAGCAGGGGGCGGAGCTTGTCCAGCACGTACTCGCGGGAAAGCTGGGCCGGGGCGCCGGGGTAGTCGTGAGCCACGGGCACGTAGGCCGCTTCGCCCGGCTCCACCGCGAAGGACACGCCCACCACTTCGGCGCGGGTGTAGTCGAGGCTAGTGGTTTCGGTGTCGAAGGCGAACAGGTCCGCCGCCGCCAGCTTCGCCAGCCAGTGGTCGAGGTCTTCCGTCGTCAGCACGGCTTGGTAGTTCGCGGTGGGCGCGGGTTCGGCCTGAGTCGCCGCAGCCGCCGGGGTCGGATCGGAGGCGTCCAGTTGCCGCAGCCAGGCGTTGAATTCCATCCGGGCCAGCAATTCGCGCAGGGTGGCATTGTCCGGCTCGCTGCACTGCAATTGGTCCGGCGTCAGCGGCAATTCCAAATCGCAACGAATGGTGGCGAGTTGACGGGAGAGGGGAATCTGGTCCAGCGCGGCGCGGAGGTTTTCGCCCACTTTGCCGGTGATTTTGTCGGCACTGGCGATGATGGCATCCAGCGAGCCGTATTCCTGCAACCACTTGGCGGCGGTCTTCGGCCCGACCTTCGGCACGCCGGGGATGTTGTCCGAGGTGTCGCCCACCAAGGTCAGGTAGTCGATGATGCATTCCGGCGGCACGCCGAATTTTTCGATCACGCCCGCCCGGTCCAGCCGGGTGTCGTACATGGTGTTTTCGAGCGTGATGTGGCCGTTCACCAACTGCGCCATGTCCTTGTCGCCGGTGGAGATGACCACGGTGTAGCCCTGCTCGGCGGCGCGAACGGCGAGGGTGCCGATCACATCGTCCGCTTCCACGCCGGTCTCGATCAACAGCGGCAAACCCAATGCCCGGATGATGTCGTGCAGCGGCTTGATCTGCGCCCGCAGGTCGTCGGGCATGGGCGGGCGGTGGGCCTTGTACTGCTCGAACAGGTCGTCGCGGAAGGTCCGGCCCGGCGCGTCGAACACCACGCCCACATGGCGGGTGGCGTGGGCCGCGACCAGCTTCCGCAGCATGTTGGCGACGCCCAGCACCGCGCCGGTCGGCTGCCCCTTCGAGTTGCTCAGCGGCGGCAGGGCGTGGAAGGCGCGGTAGAGGAAAGAGGAGCCATCGACGAGGACGAGGTGCTTGGGGGTTGGGTCGGACATGGGGTGGGCTTTTAGCGAATGACTGGGGGCGGTCATTCTAACCCGGATGGTTCTGCGGTCGGGGATACGGGAATCCCTCATGGCTTCGCAAGGAGCGCGCCGCATAAGTGGATGTCGGCCGCGCGCGCTGCTTCGGCTATCAACCGCCATGCATCCCGCCGCCGTAGCCCATTTCCTTCCCCTCCTCCCCGTGTGGCTATAATGCCTCTCGCCCGGTCGACACGGCGGGCCTTCTCAATCATCCACTCACCAACAACAATAGGGGTTTCCCATGAAGCTAACGAACCACGCCTCGGCCGCGCTGCTGCTGGCGGGGCTTGCCTTGTCCACCACGGCCTCGGCGGGGCTGTTCACCCGCCCCGGCGGGATGGTCTACGACAGCGATTTGGGCATCACCTGGCTGGCGGACGCCAACTACGCCCTAACCTCGGGCTACGACGCCGATGGCGTGATGAACTGGGACGCCGCCGTGGCCTGGGCGGACCAACTGGTCTACGGCGGCTACAGCGACTGGCGGCTGCCGGCGGCGGACCCTTCTTGTGGTTCCAACGCCAATTGTACCGGCAGCGAACTGGGGCATTTGTTCTACTCGGAACTGGGGGTCATGGCGGGGGATTCCATCCTGAATGGCACCGACACGGAACTGGCCAAGTTCACCAACATCCAGTCCAACATGTACTGGTCGGGTACGGAGCACGCGGTCGGTCCCTCTTTCGCGTGGGACTTCAGTACCCACTATGGCAACCAACACTACCTCGACAAGGGCTATGAGCTATATGCGTGGGCCGTGCGCCCCGGCGACGTCGCCGCTGCGGTGCCGGAGCCTGCGAGCCTGATGCTGCTGGGAAGCGGCGTGGTGGCGTGGCTGGGCGGGGGATGGAAGCGGCGGCGTGGATGATTCGGTGATTCGGGTGATTTGACCCTATTGGGGGATGCAGGGGGGCAATGCCCTCTCTGCCCGCCCGGCGGGCGGTTTTTTTCGATTTTGATTTTTTACGCTATGGCGCGTTCGAACACTTGCCGATCTATAAGCAGGCCATGGATGTCGCGGTGTATTTCGAGCGGGCGGTGGCCGGTTTCAGCCGCTACCACAAATACACCCTGGGCACGGAGCTACGGAACCACAGCCGGGAGATCGTCGGGCTGGTTGTCCGGGCAACTCGGCGGAGGACCAGGCTCGCCCCGGACGAGGCCAGGGAATTGGAACACCTCGTCGCGGCCAGCCGGTTGCCTACGTCGGGTGAGTTCTTCTCCGAGTCGGGCCGCGATTTGCGGCAGTACGAACTGACCATCGAGGGGCCGGATTCGAAGATCGCCCTCGCCTTCGACGATCAGAACATCCCGGAATCGGCCAAACCTCTGGTCGGATTCCTGCGGCAACATTGCGGCCCACGCGCCTTGAAATAGGCCACTCATCGGGTTCGGAGCGGGCGGATGTCCGCTCTGAACCCGATATATTCCACCGCCCCCAATTCTTTAGCCCGCGAACGCTTCCCGCCCGGGGATGTCACCCGTCCGGCACCAGATTTTAGGGGTGCTGTCCCGGCGGGCCGGAAAACGGAGCCGGAAAGCCATTGGGCACACAAGCGAAGTAAGCGTGTATCTGATAACAAGTCCCTGGTTCCGCCGCCCGGCCCGGCGGTTGTAGTTGGCACGCCATGCCCACCGCTTTGCCTTGGCAGGCGTCAATGGCGGTTTGCGGCGGTGGATAAGGCGGATCAGCGGGCCGGTCGAATTCCGGGTGGATGCCGGGACCACGCTCGGTCGGCCCGCCGTCGGTAAGTCTGTCCGACGGAATATCGGTGATTCGGGATTGGTCCGTCGGCCCGAACCGTGCCAGTCCCCAAACCAGCACCAGCACTGATCCCAACAAGCCTCCCCACCACCACTTTAAAACCCGCCGCTTTTCCGCCGATGGCCCAAGATTTTCGCCGCAACTCACGCAGCGCAGGAGAGTCGGACTGATGTCGCCGGGGATCGAGTTGGCCGTTCCGCAATTTGAACACGCCAGATTCAACCGCCCCGGTGCTGGCCTTGACGGCACCGGAACCGGGATTGATGTCATCGGCCCGTCGGGCAGCAGCAGCGCCTTCAGTTCTTGGATCGTCTGCGGGCGCTGCTCCGGTTCGATGGCCAGCGTCCGCATGACGGCGAAGCTAGTTCGCAGCGTAATCGTGGGTGTCAGTTCATGGGGTGGAACCATCTCGTCCCTGCGGTAGCGGCCAGCGGCCTCCTGGGGTTTCTCGCCGGTCAGCAGGTAATACAGCGTGGCGCCGATGGCATAAATATCCGTGGTTGGACCGAATTCGGCTTTTTCGAGGTATTGCTCAAACGGGGCGAAACCCGGCGTCAATATCACCGAAAGGGTCCGCGCCCCATGCCCGTGCAGGGCGAGGCGGGCGGCGCCGAAGTCCAGCAGGATGGGGATTCCGGTATTCGTCAGATAAATATTCGACGGCTTAACATCCCGGTGTAAAAACCCTTTGGCGTGAACCTCCAGCAGGCCATCCATAATAGGCGTCATGAGGGCCAGCGCGGTGGTTTCGTTAAGCTTGCCGCCATTGCGCCGCCGGTATTCCTCCAAGGAAATACCCTCGTAATAGTCCATGGCGAGATAGGCCGTATTGTTCTGCTCGAAGAACTCCCTGACCCGCACCACGTTGGGATGGCTGAATTTGCAGAGGGTTCTCGCCTCCTGTAGAAACTGACCCAATCCATAGCTGAATCTTTCGCCATCCACCCCGCTGTGCGGCACCACCTTAAAGCTGTTGGCATTGCGGGCAACCAATTCACGGGGTAGGTATTCCTTGATAGCCACCGTGGTGTGCAGCACCAAATCCAAGGCGAGATAGGTCATGCCAAAGCCACCCGGTTTGCCCAGAATGCGCCCGATCAGGAATTTATTATTCAGGACGGCTTGGTAAGGCAAGGCGAAGGGGCTTCTGTCACGATCCAATTGATAACCGCATTGGGGACAGCCAACCGAATCGCCCTTGTCCCGCATGCAGCCCATGCACAAATTACCGAAATCATCGACATCCATAGGTTTTGCCTGTTAGTAGGATTGAGTATTGGCAACGCTATAAATTAATGATTGCAACGATTGGGTAAACTCGAAGATTCCCATGACCGCACTTCCGTCGATGCGTGCGCGTTTTCCGATGAGCGTTTACTCCCTATCGCATCTTGACGGATGGTATTACAGGTTGGCTTGGCATAGGTAGAACCCGAATTCCCGGCACGATTTTTAGCTCTCTTGCCCGGGAATCTTCGCCGCCGCCCATCGCCCCAATAAACAGGATGAGTTCTCTGCTGGCTGAGCTGTGGTCGTTTCTGTCATTCGGAAACATCAGGAACGTGCTTCCCTTAACTTGCCCCCCCGGAAGCCAAATGTGAAAATAATCGCCCATTTGGGCAGGGCGAACGCCTTGAAATTGCAGGTCCAGGCCGGACCACCCAACCGGATCCCCCTCGGAAGCGCCACCCGCGCTCCGTTTTTCACCTCCAACAACGAGCCATAAGCCATGAACGATTTTTGGATTGCGCCTTCCATCCTGTCCGCCGACTTCGCCCGCTTAGGGGAGGAAGTGGCGAACTCCCTCAAGTCCGGCGCGGATGTGGTCCATTTCGACGTGATGGACAACCACTACGTGCCCAACCTGACCATCGGCCCCTTGGTCTGTGAAGCCCTCCGCAAGTACGGCGTCACCGCGCCCATCGACGTGCATCTGATGGTCAAGCCAGTGGATCGCATCATCCCCGACTTCATCAAGGCCGGGGCCAGCTACATCACCTTCCACCCGGAAGCCTCCGAACACGTTGACCGCAGCCTGCAACTCATCAAGGACGGCGGCGCGAAATGCGGCCTGGTGTTCAACCCCGCCACTCCGCTCGACGTGCTGGAATACACCCTCGACAAGGTGGACATGATCCTCCTCATGTCGGTCAACCCCGGCTTCGGTGGCCAGAAATTCATCCCTTACGTGCTGGACAAGGCCCGCAAGGTTCGCCAGATGATCGACAACTCGGGCCGCGACATCCGCCTGGAAATCGACGGCGGCGTCGGCCCGGTCAACATCCGCGAAGTGGCCGAAGCGGGCGTGGACACCTTCGTGGCCGGTTCCGCCGTGTTCGGCGCGGGCAAGGACAGCGACCCGAACCGCTACGACAGCATCCTCCAATCACTGCGCAACGAACTGGCGAAAGCCGAGCGTCCCGTCACTTCCGGGAAAAAAGGATGCTGCGGCGGCCATCACTAATCGTCTTCGACCTGGACGGCACGCTGGTGGACAGCGCGCCGGACATCGCCTACTCGGTGGATGCCATGCTGGACAAGCTGGGTTTGCCGCCGGTGGGCGAAGGTCCGGTGCGCAATTGGATCGGCAACGGTCCCGCCATGTTGGTGAAACGCGCCCTGACCGGCGAAATGTGGCCGGTGGATGAACCGGCCCGTTTCGCCGAAGCGTATCCCATCTTCATGGCGGTCTACGAAGCCAATATGTGCGACCGCAGCCGCCTGTTCCCCGGCGTGGCCGAGGGACTGGCGGCGCTCCGGGCGCAAGGCTACAAGCTGGCCTGCAATACCAATAAGAACTCGGTCTTCACCCTGCCGTTGCTGGATCATTTAGGTATTGCGGGGTGTTTCGATTTCATCGGCTGTGGCGACCAATTCACCAAGCTCAAGCCCGATCCCGAACCGCTGCTGAAAACCGCCGAGTATTTCGGTCTGGAACCCGCTGCTTGTGTGATGGTGGGGGATTCGGCGAATGATTCGGAAGCGGCGCGGCGGGCGGGATTTGGGTTTGTCGCGGTGCCGTATGGGTATCACGGCGGGGCGGGGGTGGAGGTATTGGAACCGGATGCGGTGGTGGGGTCGGTGGAGGAATTGGTGGGGTTGTTTGGGGCGACTGAGTGAAGCCATGACGGTGCAGATCAATGTTTGGCTAAGCTTTTGATAATTAAAAAATAATGCAAAGATGGCAACTTGCAGCAGATGCGGGAATGTAGTCGAATTTCGGTATGTCGATGGTAAATTCGTTCCTTTACACGTTCATGGAAGTTGCACAGGATCAAACAGTTCCAAAGTTAACGATTATTCTGGGTACAACATAAGCCATGACAGCACTTGTTTCTGCACCACCTGCCCAGAATGTGGCGAAAAAGTTTTCTTTGTTAGATACAACGGCGGCAGCGTATGGCTTGATCCACCTTTAGGCTATCCATGGTATAAACATGCTTGTTTCTCTGACGAGATTTCAAACTTAACGCCAAAACTTAGCTTGGCAGCCAGCCACAACTATCTATCAAGCCACAATTCGGAAAAGCAGAGCAAATCCAATCTTATCATTGGCATAGTAAAGTCAACATATTTTGATATAGATACAGATATTATTTTTGAAACAGGAAATCAGGAAGTAAAAAATATTATATTGAAACATAATGCAGGCTTTTTACTTGGAAAAGTTTGTATTTACGATACTAACCAAGACAGAATATGGCCACTTGAAGAACCGCATCATGCCTTTTCTATATACAAACCAATTGCGCCACAAAATGATTCTCTCATTTACCGATCAGATTTAATAAGTTGCCCAAAGTGTGGCGTTAAGCTAAACCCGAAAAACCTATCCAAGCATTTGAAGCGGCAACATGGAACTAGCTAGTAAACCACCGATTTTTGAAACTTAAGCGCGGTAGGATGGGTAGAGCGATAGCAAAACCCATCTCGTTTCAGGTTATAGGGCAACCACAGCGGACTCGGAGAACTCACATGACCAGCCTTACCGGCATCACCCACCGCGATTCCGACATACTAAGTGGCACGCCTGTATTTGTGGGGACTCGCGTTCCAGTGCGCTCCCTGTTTGATTATTCGGAGAAATAGGCCATGCGTAGCAATGCTGAATATCTAAGAGCCTTCAGGGAATTGGGAACCGACTTAACGGCGCTGGCGGCGGAACAATCCGACGAGCAAGCGCCCGCAAGATTTTCGCCGCAAGACAAAAGCAGGGTGATTGCGCTCTCAAAAGAGATTACGGAGCTTGCCAATAAAGAAATTCTCCTGATTGAAGACTTTTCCGCGCCGAATTCACCAGACCCCGACAGGCTTAAGGCCCGCCTTTTTGAGTTATATGGCTTAATCCAAGACGACAACTTCAAACGATATTTCTCAATATACATCGCGCTAATTGACGAATATCTAAATGACCTACTTACCAAAGTACGCCGTTCGATGCTAACCCGAACTTTGGAAGACGAAGTTCGGTTAATGAAAAATGCCGGCATATTGGATGAGGATGGTTACTATTCGCCCAAGATTTTCTCTGAAGAAACCGTAGCTAGGGATCGAGCGCGCGGCAATGTGAAGGTTGCCTGAGCATGTATTCAACAAAACCTTGCATAGTCCTGGGGTTCCACGCTTGTGATGAAGAAGTCGGACGGACGGTTGTGAATAGGCGTGATGATCTCAGGATTAGCGATAAAGAATATAACTGGCTGGGAGACGGGGTTTATTTTTGGGAAAACAATTACGAACGCGCCAAGCAATACGCCGAACTGGACAGTCGTCGCGCCAACTCTAAAATCATCAAGCCCTTCGTCATTGGCGCAATCATTGATTTAGGCTACTGCCTTGATCTGCTCGACCAACAATATTTGGATTTTGTCGCATTCGCCTACGCAAGACTCAGCGAGTCGAGGGAAAAACTAGGAAAAGAGCTGCCAATTAATAAGCCCTTCGGCTTAAAGGATATTGATTTCAAGAACCGGGAATTGGACTGTGCGGTAATCCGGTACGCACACGAACTAGCCCACGCAGACGGTTCAAGATTTGATTCGGTCCGGGCGGCTTTTTGGGAAGGCGATGAATTATATCCGCGGGCCGGTTTCAAAACCCATAACCACATTCAAATAGCTGTCATCAATCCCAACTGCATCAAAGGCGTTTTCCTGCCCAGGGAAAAACAGCCATTCCCATAAATGTAAATACTCGTCAGCCCTACTAAATAACCTGCAACCAGAGCCTCGAAAACCTCATGTTCCCATTCTCCCAACGATGGCGTCCCTAATTCCCTTCTCCTGACTCACCGGGCGGCGGTTTCATCGCTAGTCCCGGCACGGCTCACCGCCGGATCGTCCCGGCCACACTTTCGATTGGAAACACCATGACGCCCGAACAATTCCAGCACTATGCCCAGCAGGGCTACAACCGCATTCCCGTCACCCGCGAAGTCCTCGCGGACCTCGATACCCCCTTAAGCGCCTATTTCAAACTCGCCGACGCGCCCTATTCATACCTATTTGAATCGGTCCACGGCGGCGAGCAATGGGGCCGTTACTCCATCATCGGCCTGCCCTGCCGCACCATTATCAGTGTGCGTGGCGAGGAAGTAACCGTCGAGAAGGACGGCCAAATCGACGAAGTATTAGAGCTTAACAACCCGCTCGACTGGATACGCGATTATGCCGCCCAATTCCGAGTACCCCATATCGCCGGACTCCCGCGTTTCACCGGCGGCTTGGTGGGTTATTTCGGCTATGAAACCATCCGTTATATCGAGCCGAAAGCCTACCGCGTCAAACCCGATCCCATCGGTGCCCCGGATATATTATTGATGGTGTCGGAGGAAGTCGTCATTTTCGACAACCTTAAGGGCAAGCTGCTCATCATCACCCACGCCGACCCGAGCCAGCCGAACGCCTATGGCACCGCGCAAGACCGCCTCGACACGCTGATTCGTGGCCTCCGCCAGAATCGCCTGCCGGTGCGGGCCGAACTCGCCGCGCCCAAGCAGGTGGAGGAAAGCGAATTCGTCTCCGGCTTCACCCAAGAGGGCTACGAGAACGGCGTCCGCCGCATCAAGGACTACATCATCGAGGGCGACGTGATGCAGGTGGTGTTGTCGCAGCGCATGTCGATCCCCTTCGCCGCGCCGCCGCTGGACCTGTACCGCTCGCTGCGCTGCCTCAACCCCTCGCCGTACATGTTCCACCTCAACCTCAAGGACTTGCATGTGGTCGGCTCCTCGCCGGAAATCCTGGTGCGGCTGGAAGATGGCACCGTCACCGTGCGCCCCATCGCCGGCACCCGCCGCCGGGGCAAGACCCACGAGGAAGACATCGCGCTGGAAAAAGACCTGCTGGCCGACCCCAAGGAAATCGCCGAACACCTCATGCTCATCGACCTGGGCCGCAACGATGCCGGGCGCGTGGCGGAAACCGGCACAGTCAAAGTCACCGACAAGATGATTATTGAGCGCTATTCCCACGTCATGCACATCGTCTCCAACGTCACCGGGCGGCTGGCTGCCGGGATGGACGCCTTTGATGTGCTGAAAGCCACTTTCCCCGCCGGGACGGTCAGCGGCGCGCCGAAAGTCCGCGCCATGGAAATCATCGCCGAATTGGAGCCGGTCAAACGGGGTATCTATTCCGGCGCGGTGGGGTATATCGGCTGGTCCGGCAATCTGGATACCGCCATTGCCATCCGCACCGCCGTGATTAAAGACGGCACCTTACATATCCAGGCCGGGGCAGGTGTGGTGCATGATTCGATACCCTTTAACGAATGGGAAGAAACCCTTAACAAGGGCCGCGCCGTATTCCGTGCGGTCGCGATGGCCGAAGCCGGTTTAGAAGGAGGTCAGGCATGAAAGTCTTGATGATTGATAATTATGATTCGTTCACCTACAACCTAGTGCAATACCTCGCTGAACTGGGCGCGGAAGTGGAAGTGGTGCGGAATGACCAGATTCCGGTGGAAGAGGTCGAGCGGATTAATCCAGACAAGATTGTGATTTCCCCCGGCCCCTGTACGCCGAAAGAGGCGGGGATTTCAGTGGAGACGATCCGGCGTTATGCTGGGCGGTATCCGATACTCGGCGTGTGCTTAGGACATCAAAGTATTGGCTATGCGTTTGGCGGGAATATTATCCACGCCAAGAGCATTATGCACGGCAAGACTTCGATGGTTTATCACCATGACATCGGGGTATTTCATGGCTTGAATAATCCATTTCAGGCGACCCGCTATCATTCGCTGGTGATTGAGCAATCGACCATTCCCGATTGTCTGGACATTACCGCTTGGACCGAGGATAAGGCGGGGAATATCGAGGAAATCATGGGCGTGCGGCACCGGACATTGGATATTGAGGGAGTGCAGTTTCATCCCGAGTCCATCTTGACCGAGCAGGGGCATGAGTTGTTGGGGAATTTTTTGCGGCGGTAGATATAAAGAACCAATTGAGTTGCCGCGACCATGCGAATTATGGCGTTATCAACGCTCAAAGCATTTTGGGAGAACAATCCAGCTTACCTTGATGCGAAGGAACCCTTGCTCGCATGGTATCGGCACGCACTGAATGCCGATTGGGCCGCACCGACCGATGTAAAGCGTGCTTTTCGGAATGCCAGCATCCTTCGGGATGGCCGAGTGGTATTCAATATCGCTGGCAATAGATATCGGCTGGTGGTTTGGATCAATTACGTCTATCGGGTTGTGTATGTTTGGTTTGTCGGAACCCATGCGGATTACGACAAAATCGACGCGCAAACAATTTAATCGGGAGGAAGATATGGAAATAAGACCCATCAAGACCGAAGCGGATTATCGTGCGGCACTGAGCGAAATCGAAACCTTGATGATGGCTCAAGCCGATACGCCCGAAGGTGAGCGCCTTGATGTTTTGGCGACTTTGGTCGAAGCCTACGAAAGAAAGCATTATCCGCTGGATTGGCCGGACCCGATTGAGGCGATTAAGTTTCGTATGGAACAAATGGGGTTGGAGCCTATGGATTTAGAACCCATGCTAGGTCCAAGTAACCAAGTTCACCAAGTATTGAATCGTCAGCGTCCGCTGACCTTGAAAATGATTCGGCGCTTGCATAAGGATTTGGATATTTCCGCCGAATGCTTGATCCGTCAGCCTGAGCATTTTCAGGCGGCTTGAATAACCAGGGTAGACATAATGAATTGGCAAAATCTCTCGGCCAGTTCTCCTTACAAAACCGCTGTCGCCATTAAACAGGAAATGGAGTCAGGCCATTTTCAGGAGGCGACGATTGGTATTTTGGAGTTAATCGAAGCCTTGTCCAAGTCAGAAAGACGCGCTTTAAAAAGCCAATTGGTCCGGTTGATGCTGCACATCATTAAATGGCATACCCAACCGGAGCGGCGTTCTTGGAGTTGGGTCGCCAGCATTAAGGATGCGCGGGAGGAAATCGCGGATATTCAGGAAGAAACCCCAAGCCTCAATAATGCGGTTATCGAATCGTTGTGGAATAAGGCATTTGAAATGGCAAAGCGGGATGCTCAGGCGGAAATGGGGAAGCGTTCCGATATTCGGGGGTTGTTGTGGAGTCAAGTTTTCGAGGAAGAGTACGAGTTGGATTAGCTTCGATCCGCCCGAAATCAATTTCCTAAGGAGGTAAACCGATGAGCGCGGCATTGCACAATTTGGATTTTTATACTTGGACGCACCAACAAGCCGAGTTATTGCGGGCGGGGCGCTTCGATGAGTTGGATACCGGGCATTTGATCGAGGAGCTTGAAAGCATGGGGGCGCGGGAGCGGCGGGAATTAACCAATCGTTTGGCTGTATTGCTGGCTCATTTGTTGAAGTGGCAATACCAGCCGGAGCGGCGCGGGAATAGTTGGCGGCGGACGATTAAGATTCAGCGCATCGAGATTAATGATTTACTGGCGGATAATCCGGGGCTGAAAAGCGAGTTGCCGGAGATATTCGCCAAAGCTTATGAAAAGGCGCGGGTTTTGGCTACGGATGAGACTCGGTCTGATGAGGGGTCTTCCCAGTAGAATTGCCTTTTTCCTTCCAAGATGTCTTAAACCTAGGGGCTTTGCCGGAAAAAGCTGCGAGTGGATGGAATGATAACTATGAGCGTGGTAGTAATATGAGGTCTGGATATCTTTATGCGCTTGGAAATCATGGTTTTCCGCGCTATATAAAAATTGGAAAAACAAATTATGATGTCAGTGAACGAGTTAGGCAGCTAGATAGATCGACGAGTGTTCCAACACCATTTACATTTATTTATTCGTCTTTAGTTAGCGATTCAAGCGTGGTTGAACGATTGGTTCATAACAGGTTGGCTGGTTATCGAATGCCGAGAAAAGAGTTTTTCTGTGTCCCTATTGAGCGGGCAATTTCTATTATTAGTGAGGTGTGTTCATCATTTTTGTGTACCCAAGAAGAATTCCATAAACACCTAGATTTCTTGTCAAAAAGGCGGGAAACAATTTTTCGGAGATATGGGGGAGATAACGAGCGCCAGCAGAAATTGCTTGGCTCTGTTTTGCGGAAAGCAATATTAAGAGGTACAAGTCATCGGTATATCGAAAAATTGCTAGAGTCTGGTGCTGATCCAAACTACTGTGATGACCAAGAGGTTTACCCGACGCTACTGCTTGCTGTTGATATGGAGGATGTTGAGGCGGTTCGGCTTCTATTAGAAGCTGGAGCTAATTTAAACATGGAAGATTCTAGAAGTGGAATTACTCCTTTGTTTAGGGCTGTTCAAAGAGGTAATTTTGAAATAGTCCGCATGCTGATCGGATATGGTTCGAGCTTATATCATATCAATAATGATGGAATATCATTAAAAGATGCAATTAATAACGAAGAAATTCGTGGCTTTTTAAATGGTTTTAATTGAGGCTGATTGTGTAGGCTGTGCTTTGTATATTTGAAACATTTAGGACTTACGCAAAATATATTGGCATGGGTATATTAAATATCCTCATTAGCGGAGTATAATTGCCACCCATGAAGACAAGCAAATACTCTGACATAAAGCCCACCAGTAAAGATTATTGTGAATTCATTATAGCGAC
>NZ_JBTEKS010000018.1:0-25563 GCF_054333355.1 Methylomagnum sp.
AGGCTGGAGCGGAGATGGAGGTGGACGGCGTCCGCTCCGCCGGGTGGATCCGCAAGCTGCTGAAGCAGCTGGAGGACCGCGCCGCCTTCGAGGAGCTGCCGCCGCCGGACGGCTTCCAGGGAGTGCTGCGCCCCTACCAGCAGCGCGGCTTCTCCTGGCTGCAATTCCTGCGCCATTGGGGGCTGGGTGCCTGCCTGGCCGACGACATGGGCCTGGGCAAGACCGTGCAGGTGCTGGCCCTGCTGCAGCGTGACCGGGAAGCCGGCGAGCGGAAACCGGTGCTGCTGGTCTGTCCGACCTCGCTGGTCGAGAACTGGCGGCGGGAGGCGGCGCGGTTTGCGCCCTCGCTGCGGGTCTACATCCATCACGGCGCCGGTCGAGTTCGGGGCTTGGGCGAGGAGTCCGAGACGGAAAGTGCCGCCTCCTCCTTCGCGGGCGCGATTGCCGGCCACGATCTTGTGCTGACGACCTATGCGCTGGCCCTACGGGACCAAGAGGCGCTGCGCACGGTCGCGTGGGACACGCTGATTCTGGACGAGGCACAGAACATCAAGAATCCCACCTCGGCCCAGACCAAGGCGGTGCTGAAGTTCAGCGCCGACCACCGGCTGGCCCTGACCGGCACGCCGGTGGAGAACCGCCTGCTGGACCTGTGGTCCATCTTCAACTTCCTCAACCCCGGCTATCTCGGCAAGCAGTCCCAATTCCGCCAGCGCTACGAGCTACCCATCCAGCGCGACAACGATCCGGGCCGGGCGGAAACCCTCAAGCGCTTGATCGAGCCGTTCGTGCTGCGGCGGGTCAAGACCGACCCGGACATCATCCGCGACCTGCCGGACAAGCTGGAGAACAAGCAATTCTGCAACCTCTGCCAGGAACAAGCCTCGCTGTACGAGGCCGTGGTGCGCGAGGTGGAGCAGCGCCTCGGCGGCACGGAGGCCATCGACCGGCAGGGCTTGATCCTCTCGACCCTCACCCGGCTCAAGCAGATATGCAACCACCCGGCCCAGTTCCTCCACGACGGCAGCCCGTTCACCGGCGACCGCTCGCCCAAGCTGGAGCGGCTGTGCGACATGCTGGGCGATGTGATCGGCGAGGGCGAGAGCGCCCTGGTGTTCACCCAGTTCGCGGAAGTGGGCGGGCAGTTGGAAAGGCATCTGCGGGACACGCTGGATTGCCCGGTCTTTTATCTACACGGCGGCGTCCCGGCCACCAAGCGGGAGCGGATGATTTCCGAATTCCAAGACCCGGACACCGGACCCGGCGTGTTCGTGCTGTCGCTGCGGGCGGGCGGCGTGGGCATCACACTGACCAAGGCCAACCATGTCTTCCACTTCGACCGCTGGTGGAATCCGGCGGTGGAGGACCAGGCCACCGACCGCGCCTTCCGCATCGGCCAGCAGAAGAACGTGTTTGTCCACAAGTTCATCACCCTCGGGACGCTGGAAGAGCGCATCGACCGGCTGATTGAGGAGAAGAAGCAGGTGGCGTCGTTGATTGTGGGGAACGACGAGTCGTGGCTCAGCCGCCTGGATAATCAGACGTTCAGGGAGTTGATCGCGCTGAACCGGATGGCGGTGTTGGAGTAGCAGGAAAACCCCACGCTGCCCTTATGATGGGTTACGGTGCGCCGCTACGTTTTCAGAATTCGGATGCCCTCCACGGCGCACCTTCACCCATCCTACGGAAGCCGGGCAGGGCAATCGCGCTATGTGATCTTTCTCCCTCTCCCAAAGGCGAGAGGGGAAAACAGCGGCCCCCGGCATAGCGCGGTTGTCCTGGGAAGCCGGGCGTTTCCTCCGATCACGCCAACCAAGACAGGTTACAATCCCCCCGTTTTTTCGCCCGGATTCCACCCCATGACCAAGCCCACCGAAAAACCCGCGCCCGCCCCCAGCGCCGAGGAACTGCTCCTAGACGAAGCCATGCGGATGGCGCGGGCCGTCCAGAAGCCCGGCCAAACCAAGGAGCAGACCAAGCTCGTCGCGCAAGGCATCGCCAAGGGCATCGAGCTATACAAGAAGCAGCAAAGCGCCAAGGCCCGGGAGCGGGACAAGGCCCGCAAGCGCGCCCAGAGGCTCAAGCAAACGGCGGCGGACACCGTGGCGGATCAAGGGACGGACGAGGCGGACTGGCCCGGCGAAACTCAGGACACTGGCGGCGCCGGGGCGCTCCTGGTGGGCGGAATCTTATTCGCGGCCATGGCGCTGGCGCACTTGGCGCGGGTGTGGGCTGGCTGGAATCTGGTCTTGGGTCCGTGGACAATACCGTCCTGGCTTTCTGTGATGGCGGCGGCCCTCTTGGCGGGGCTTGCGGCTTGGCTCTTATACAACTACAAACCCGCGACGCAACGCTGACGATGAGGCAGGAGAAACATGAAAATAATTTCGGCGATCATGGTGATTTTATTGGTGGCGGGGCTGAGCTTCGTCCTGATCGGCCACACCGGCATCCCGGAGGGAGTCACCCCGGTGAAGGGTTTCGACATCAACCGCTATCTGGGCACCTGGCATGAAATCGCCCGGCTGGACCACGGCTTCGAGCGCGGCCTGACCCATGTCAGCGCCGAGTACAGAATGGACAAGGATGGACAAATCCGGGTCATCAACCGCGGCTTCAACCTCAAGCGCGGACAGTGGGAGGCCACGGACGCCAAGGCTTATTTCATCGACAGCCCCGACGTGGGCCGGCTCAAGGTGTCGTTCTTCGGCCCGTTCTACGGCAGCTACAACATCATCGAGCTGGACGAGAAGAATTATTCCTGGGCCTTGGTGACGGGACCGAGCCGGAATTTCCTGTGGATTCTGTCCAGGGACAAGACCCTGGACCCCGCGGCCATGACGCATTTGATTGAGAAGGCGAAAAGCCTGGGCTTCAAGCTGGAGAAAATAATCTACGTGGATCAAAAGGAAGGCACCGCCGCCCCACAACCCGCCCCGGCGAAATAATCCCCCAAGCATGATTAAGCCGACTCGGTTGCAAAAACCGAGTCGGCTTTTTTGCGGCCCGGCGGCGGCCAGAGCATTTTCATTCCCAATATACGGATGGAAACGCTGTGGGAGCGGGCTTTAGCCCGCGACCACCACACCCCGGGTCGTGGGCTAAAGCCCACGCCCACGCCCGTACGCGGGCTGGCTCACGGCACGGGCGAGAAGGACCGGCTCGGCGGCGCGGCGGGCACCGCCGTCGGCGGCGCCGGCCGCTGGTCCCGCAACTCCTTTAGCTTCTGCTCCAGCCTCGCGATGCCGTTTTCCAGCGAGGCGTCCATCACCACCACGTTGCCCATGGACAGGATGATGCGCTGTAGCTCGGGAATCCGGGTGCCGCTGGTCGAGACGATGTAGACCGGCTGCACGTACAGCACCGAATGCCCCACCGGCAGCACGATGATCCGGCCCCTCAACACCCGCGAGCCTTTCTGGTCCCACAGCGAGAACATCCGGGCGATTTCCGGATCCTGGTCGATCAAGGCGCTGACCTGGGCCGGGCCATCCACCTGCACTTCCCGGCTGAACTTGTAGAGCACGATCTGCTTGCTATAGCTCATGCCCGGCGTGAGGTTGGCGCCCACCGTGGGCGTCCCGGCCACGACCAAGGCGCTGAGATTGCTGCGGCCCACCGGCGTCATGGGATTGATTAGCACGAAGCTCTGCTGGTCGTCCCGGTAGCCTTCCAGCGCCGTGGTGAAGAAGAAGGGCCTCACCACGGCGTCGTTGACCCTGGGGAAGTCCCAGGTTTCCGCCTGCTCGTAGAACAACTCCGGCGTCGTCTGGTGGTAGCGGGAGTAAATCTTCATCTGCGCCGTGAACATGTCCTTCGGGTAGCGCAATTGCTCCTTCAAGCCCGGCGGCATGGCGCTGAGGTCTTTGAACAGGCCCGGATAGGCCTTGTTGTAGCCCTGGATGATGGGGTCTTTGGTGTCGGCGACGTAGTAATCCACATGGCCGTCGAAGGCGTCGACCACGATCTTGACCGAGTTGCGGATGTAGTTGAGTTGCTGGTCTTCCTCGTCCCGCTTGAAGCGGATGTTGGAGCGCTTCGACACCGGATACCAATCGGACGTGGTGTAGGCGTCCATGACCCAGAACAAGCGCTTGGGGGTGAGGACGATATAGGGGTCGTGGTCCAGGTTCAGGAACGGCGTTAGCGCCTTGACCCGCTCCACGATGTTGCGGTGGAACAGGGCGCGGCTCTGCTCGCCGATGTTGACCGAGAAGAACAGCTTCTCATCCCGGAAATACAGCGCGAACAGGAGCTTCCTGAACAGCGAGGAAATCGGCACGCCGCCCGCGCCGGTGTAGTTGTAGCTGGACTCCTCGTCGATGCTGGAGATGCCGACGATGTTCAGTTTGTTGGGCACGATGGCGTAGGTCAGGTCTTCCTCGCCGAAGTAAATGTCGGGCTTCTCCATCTTGAAGCCCGCGACGCTCCTCAGGTCCAAATCCTGCAAATACCAGCGCATCGGCGTCTGGCCGTCCTGAGTCGCCGGGGTGGCGACCGCGCCGAAGCCGTGGGTGTAGCGCAGGTGGGTGTTTTCCCAGTTCTTGGCGGCGTCTGGCAGCTTGGAAATGTTGACTTCCCGCGCCGCCAGGTTCACCTGCTCCAAGCGGCCATTAATCATGTAGCGGGCCACGTCCGCGTCGGTGAAATGGTAGTAAGGCCGGATGCCCTGCAATTGCTGATAAACATCGTCGAGGAATTCGGGGTCCCACACCGGGATGTTGTAGAGGTGGGAACGCAGCTCCGGGTCCAGCACATCCTCGTCCGGGAGTCCTGGGGTCAAATCAATGGCCTTGATGTCCCGCAGATCGTAGGCGGCGAGCGTCGCCTCGATGTTGTTCTTCATGAACTCCCGCTCGGTCTTGACCGGGTTCGGCTTGACGATGAAACGGTCGATGACGCTGGGAATCAGGCCAACGTGAAGCACGCCCCGCGCCAGCGCGAACACGACGGCCAGGGCAATCGCCACCATCAGCCCCTTGCGCCGCTGGCCGAAATAAATGCCGGCCACCGCCGCCGCGATGAAGGCCAGGACCGACAGCCAGATCAAGGGCAGGTAATAGCGAAGCTCGATGAAGCCCGGCCCGAAGAACTGCGGCTCGTGGACCTCGGTGTAGAGCAGTTGGAAGCGGTCGAGCATGAAGCCCCAGGCCACGATGAGCGTGGTGACGAGGGCCAGCCCGCTCAGGTGGAGCTTGGCGCCGGGGGGCCAGGAGCCGCTCGGCCCCGGCAGCAGGCGATGCTCCATGCCGTACAGCACATAGATGGCGACGGTCAGGATGACCGAGGTCAGCAATAGCTCGAACTGGATCAGTTGGAACACCGGGTAGGAAAACAGATAGAAGCTGATGTCTTGGCCGAACACCGGATCGGAATTGCCCGATGCCGGGGCGAACACGAACAGCAGCGCCGCCTCCCACTGCTTATAGAAAGGCAGGGCGATGGCGACGGCGAGGATGATGGACAGCGGCAGGTAAACCCGCAGGGAGCCGGTTTGGAATTGCCGTTGCAGGCTCTCGCGGCGGCTGATCTCGGCGCGGCCAAGGCCCGTGAAATCGTCGTCCACCGCCAGGAAGCGCGACGCCGCCCAGAAGTTCAGGAAGAAGATCATGAAGAAGAACAGCGTCACGGCACCCGAGAGGATGTAGCGGTACAGCAGCTTCAGCCAGAAATAGCCCCCGTAACCCAGCTCGTCATGCCACCAATAATCCACGATGAAGTGCGTGAGGGCGATGCCCGACGCCAACAACACCACGGCCAGTCCAACTATCGCCGCCGCGGTGACGATCAGGAGCCGTTTCCAATTTCGCATAGAGTCCTCTCGGATTGTTCTGAATTCTTCAGTGACGGGTGGGGGATGGGGAGTGGCGAACTATCCGCGCCGTGTGTCGGAAAGCCGTGGCAGGAACCGTCCCGGTGCGCCCGGACTAGGGCGTAAGATAATACCAGGGCAGGGGTCAGACAAGGGGAAATGGGCGGTGGACGCAGGGCAATCGCGCTATATGAATTTCCCCCTCTCGCCTTTGGGAGAGGGCTGGGGTGAGGGTATCCAACCCAGGGATTTATGGCCTTTCCAACCCGAATCACAAGACCCGACCTCGGTTCTTCAAGGAAGAAAACCCGTTTTGACACCCTCACCCTGACCCTCTCCCAAAGGCGAGAGGGGAAAAACAGCTGCTTCCCGGCATAGCGCGATTGCCCTGGCTGTTTACTTGATCCATATGGAAGTCTTCGGGGAAAACCCTGTCTCAAAAAACCGGCCCGCAAGCTATGGCCCCTCCCCCCGCAGCTCCGCGCTATAAGCCCCCACCAACCGCCCAACCAGCACCGCCAGATACAACTGCCCAACGATGGCTTCCAACATCGCCAGGGAACGGGCCGGTTTGGTCACGGCGACCACATCGCCATAGCCCAGCGTGGTCAGGGTGGTGTAGCTGTAATAAAGATACCCCCACAAATCCCGGCCCAAGGGTTCGGCGGCCTTGAGCGAGCCGGGGCGCACGCCGTCCAGGAAATAAAACGCTTGGGCGAAAATCAGCCCCAGCAGCAGATAAGCGCAGACCGCCGCGAAAATCACATCCAGGGTGACTTTCCGCTCGGCCCGGATATGGGCGGCGATATTCGCCAGGGTGTGCATGAAAAACAGCGCGGTCAAAACTTCCGCCGCCATGTCCCAGGCTTCGCCCCGCTGCAAGTGATAAATGGCTTTCGAGACGAACCCCAGCACCGCCAACCCCAACGCCACCCGGTACGAATATTTCCCGCCCCGCGCCGCATACAGGCCGGAAAGGACGATGGCGGTGAAAAACAAATCGGTCAGCAGGCTCATTCCGATCAATCCGTCCAGGAAGGGCCGGACCAGAAGCATCAGCAGGATGGCCAGCGTCAGGATGCCAAAGCGGTAAGAAGGATGCCGGGGGAAGGCTATGCTTTTCGTCATGGAACGCCTGTTGGGTGGAGAATAATCTCGTCGATGGTCACTGGATTATTTCAGCATAACCCATTAAAAATACCCGCAGGCTGTCACACCGACCCGCGGCTCGGTGGCGTAGGCAACGGGTTCAATTCTCAAGCCACACATGAAAGATAAGGAACGCGGAATGAAAAGAAAAAGTTCGAGGACTATCCCCAACAGGCGCGCCACCGGGCCGACGCGTTTTTCCATGGCCGTGACGGCGTTCGCCATGGCGCTACTGGTCGGCGGCTGCGGCAAACCCGAGCAGAAGCAAGCGCCGCCACCGCCGCCCGTGGTCGAGGTGACGGACGTGGTGCAGCGCGATGTGTCGATCTACAGCGAATGGGTGGGCAGCCTCGACGGCATGGTGAACGCGCAGATTCTGGCCCAGGTCACCGGCTACCTCATGAAGCAGAATTACCTGGAAGGCCAGCCGGTCAAGAAGGGTCAGTTGCTCTACGAGATCGACGCCCGCACCTTTCAATCCACCCTGGATCAGGCCAAAGCCAATCTGGCCCGGCAAGAGGCCGTGCTGAAAACCGCCAAGCTGGACCTGTACCGGGTGGAGCGGCTGCTGCCCCAGAACGCCGTGAGCGTCCGCGACCGGGACACCGCCGTGGGCCGGGAAGCCTCGACGGCCGCCGAAGTCCTGGCCGCCCGCGCCGCCGTGGAAACCGCCCAGCTCGAACTGGGTTTCACCAGAATCACCTCGCCCATCGACGGCATCGCGGGCCTGTCCAAGGCCCAAATCGGCAACCTGGTGGGACCGGGCAGCGCCAATGCGGTGCTGACCACGGTGTCGCAGGTCGATCCCATCAAGGCGTACATCCCCCTGAGCGAGCAGCAATATTTGCAGTTCGCCCGCGACAGGCAGAACGGCGAATCCCACCGGGAGAGTCCGCTGGAACTCATACTGGCCGATGGCACGACCTATCCGCAGCCTGGAAAATTCTTCTTCGCCGACCGCCAGGTGGACGTGAAGACCGGCACCATCCAGGTGGCCGTGCTGTTCCCCAATCCCGGCGGCTTGCTGCGCCCCGGCCAATTCGCCCGCATCCGCGCCGTCACCAAGACCCGGCCCGGCGCTTTGCTGGTGCCGCAACGGGCGGTCGCGGAAATGCAGGGCCGCCGGCTGGTGGCGGTGGTGAAGCCCGACAACACCGTGGAAGTCCGCCCGGTGAAGTCGGCGGAAACCATCGGCAGCCTGTGGGTGATAGAAGAGGGGTTGAAGCCGGGTGAGCGGGTGATCGTCGAGGGCATTCAAAAAGCCCGGCCCGGCACCAAGGTCGATCCGAAGCCCTTTGCGGAAGCTCCCGCAGCCACCGGGAGATAGTCCGTCATGGCCAAATTTTTTATTAACCGCCCGATTGTGGCGATCGTCATCGCCATCCTGATGGTGATGATCGGCCTCGTCTCGATGTCGGAACTGCCGATCTCCCAATTCCCCAATATCGCCCCGCCGGAAATCCAGGTCAGCACCACCTACACCGGCGCCGACGCCAGCACGGTGGAGCAGGCCGTCGCCACGCCCATCGAGCAGCAGATGTCCGGCGTGGACAACATGAACTACATGTATTCCATCAACGCCAACAACGGCCAGATGACCTTGCGGGTCAACTTCGACGTGGCGACCGACCCCAATACCGACCAAGTGTTGGCGCAGATGCGCAAGTCCCAGGCCGAGTCGCAATTGCCGCAGGACGTGCGCAACTACGGCGTCAACGTGGTGAAGTCCACGGCCTCGCCGCTGGTCATGTTCGCCCTGTATTCGCCGAAGGGCAGCTACGACAACATCTTCCTGGCGAACTACGCCTACATCAACATCAACGACCAGATGACCCGGGTGAAGGGCATCGCGTCCGTCTCGGTGTTCGGCGCGGGCCAGTACGCCATGCGCATCTGGGTCAAGCCGGACCAGCTCGCCAAGCTCAACATCACCATCCCGGAAATCATCAACGCCGTCCAGGCGCAGAACAACGTGAACCCGGCGGGCAAGGTCGGCGGCGAGCCGGTGCCCGACGGCCAGGAGTTCACCTACGCCGTCCGCGCCCAGGGCCGTCTGGAAACCGAGGAGGAATTCGGCAACATCGTGCTGCGGGCCGACCCGTCCGGCTCCATCGTCCGCATCAAGGACGTGGGCCGCATCGAACTGGGCGCCCAGACCTACGACATGAAGGGCCGCTTGAACGGCAAGCCGGCGGCGCTGGTGGCGCTGTACCAGTTGCCCGGCTCCAACGCCATCGAAGCCGCCCAGGGCGCGAAGCAGGTGATGGCGGACCTGAAGACCCGCTTCCCTGAAGATCTGGATTATGTGGTCGCCCTGGACACGACCCTGGCCGTGACCGAAGGCATCAACGAGATCAAGCACACCTTCTTCGAGGCGCTGGTGCTGGTCATCCTAGTGGTGTTCCTGTTCCTGCAAGGCTGGCGGCCCACCCTGATTCCGCTGCTGGCGGTGCCGGTGTCGCTGATCGGCACCTTCATGCTGTTTCCGGCGCTGGGCTTTTCGATTAACACCTTGTCGCTGTTCGGCCTGGTGCTGGCGATTGGTCTGGTGGTGGACGACCCCATCGTGGTGGTGGAGGCGGTGGAGCATCACATCGAAAAGGGCTTGAGCCCGAAGGAAGCCACGCTGAAAACCATGCAGGAAGTGACCGGTCCCATCATCGGCACCTCGCTGGCCTTGATCGCCGTGTTCATGCCGACGGTGTTCATCCCCGGCATCACGGGCCGGATGTACCAGCAGTTCGCCGTGACCGTGGGCGTGTCGGTGATGATTTCCACCTTCAACTCGCTGTCCTTGAGCCCGGCCCTGGCGGCCTTGCTGCTGAAACCGAGGAAGCCCGCCTGGAAGCCGGTGCAGAAGTTTTACGATGGCTTCAACGCGGTGTTTGGCCGCGCCAATAAGGGCTATGTCGGCTTTTGCGGTGTGTTGATGCGCAAGAGCCTCATCAGCATGGTGTTCCTGGCGCTGCTGGCCGGCACGGCGGGTTTCTTAGGGAAGGGCATCCCCATGGGCTTTTTGCCGGATGAGGATCAGGGCTACCTGTTCGCCGGTATTCAGTTGCCGAACGTGGCCTCGCTGCAACGCACCGACGAGGCCACCAAGAAGGTCGAGGAGATTCTCAAAAACACGCCGGGCGTGGAGTATTACTCCTCGGTCATCGGCTACAACATGCTCTCCCAGGCCAACACCACCTACAACACCTTCTTCTTCATTTCTTTGAAGAAATGGGACGAGCGCACCAAGCCCGAAGAGCAATACGAAGCCATCAAAAAGCACATCAACGCGGCCATGTCCCAGATCCCCGACGCGGTCGGCTTCGCCTTCCCGCCACCCGCGATCCCCGGCGTCGGCACGTCGGGCGGTGTGACCATGATTCTGGAGGACCGGGCCGGCAAGGATGTAGCGTATCTCGCCGAGAACACCCAGAAGTTCATGGCGGCGATAAACAAACGGCCTGAAATCGCCCGCGCCATGACCACCGGCCTGCCCTCGGTGCCGCAGATTTTCGTGGATGTGGACCGGGACAAGGTGTTGAAGCAAGGCATCCCCTTGTCCGATGTGTACAAGACCCTGCAAGCCTACATGGGGTCGGGCTTCATCAACTATTTCAACCGCTTCGGGCGGCAATGGCAGACTTATGTCCAAGCCGAGGGCGAATACCGCAAGGACACCAATTCGCTGGGCCAGTTCTATGTGCGCAACAGCGCGGGCGACGCCGTGCCGTTGGCCGCGTTGACCAGCATCCGGGAGACCTCGGGACCGGAATTCACCATGCGCTACAACCTCTACCGCAGCCAGCAACTCATGGTTACGCCCAAGCCCGGCTACAGTTCCACGCAAGTCATGAAAGCCTTGGAGGAGGTGTTCGCCGAGACCATGCCGACCGACATGGGCTATGACTATTTAGGGATGAGCTACCAGGAGCAGCAGGCCCAGAAAGGCGTCTCGCCGGCGGTGGTGTTCGCCTTCGCCATCTTCTGCGTATTCCTGATCTTGGCCGCGCTGTACGAAAGCTGGAGCCTGCCGTTCAGCGTGTTGCTGGGCACGCCCATCGCCGTGTTCGGCGCGTTCGCCGGGTTGAAGCTCGGCGGCTATGAAAACAACCTTTATGCCCAAATCGGCTTGGTCATGCTCATCGGCTTGGCCGCCAAGAACGCCATCCTCATCGTCGAGTTCGCCAAGATGGGCGTGGAGGAGGGCAAGTCCTTCTTCGACGCGGCCATGGAAGCGGCCCGGCTGCGCCTCCGGCCCATCCTCATGACCGCCCTGTCTTTCATCCTCGGCTGCGTGCCGCTCGCCATCGCCAGCGGGGCCGGCGCCTTGTCGCGAAGGGTCATGGGCTACACGGTCATCGGCGGCATGACGGCGGCGACCTGTCTGGCGATTTTCTTGATTCCGGTGTCGTTCTATGTGGTGGAGAAGTTGGCCCATCGGAAGACGGCCGGCGAAGTTGAAGTCAAGGGGGGAGAGGACCATGCGTAAGTTCATCGCCCTCACACTCGCGGCGTCCCTCGCTGGCTGCTTCCAAGTCGGCCCCGACTACGTCAAGCCGCAAATAGACACCCCCAAGCAATGGCGCTTCGCCGACCAGGCGGCCCGCGACACCACCAACCTGAAATGGTGGGAGCAACTGAACGATCCCGAACTGAACCGGCTGGTGGAGCGCTCGGTGCGGGGCAACCTGGACCTCCGCATCGCGGTCGCCAGCGTCGATCAATTCATGGGGCTGTACGGCACGACGCGCTCCAACCTGTTCCCGCAAATCGCCGGCTTCGGCGACTATCTGCGCCGCAAGAACAGCGCCCGGTCAATCAACTTGCCTGACAATTTGAATTTCAACAGTAAAGACCAGGACTACACCCGCCTGGGTGCGCAGTTGAACTGGGAACTGGACGTGTGGGGCAGCCTGCGGCGGGCCAACGAGGCGGCCTTCGCCGACATGCTGAGCCGGGACGCGGTGCAGCGGGCGGTGCTGCTCACCCTCGCCAGCGACGTGGCCCAGACCTACATCCAGTTGCGGACCCTGGACAAGAATCTGGAAATCACCCAGCAAGTGGTGGCGACCCTCGACGAGCAACGGAAGATTGACCAGGCCCGATTCCGGGAGGGCTACGGGTCGGAGCTGGAAGTCAGCCAGGTCGAATCGGAATATCAGCGTCGGCTGGCGTTGATTCCGGCGGTGGAGGAGTCCATCGCCCAGACCGAACACGCGCTGAAGGTGCTGCTGGGCGAGAACCCCGGCCCCATCCGGCGTGGCCGGGCGCTGGATGAACTGGCTTCGCCCGCCGTGCCCGCCGGGCTGCCGTCGGACCTGTTGGCGCGGCGCCCGGACATCCAGTCGGCGGAACAGGACTTGGTCGCCGCCAACGCCCGGATCGGCGTGGCGCGGGGGCTGTACTTCCCGAAGATCATGCTCACCGGCGACGTGGGCCAGCTCAGCGCCCAGGCGGCGACGCTGTTCACCCCCGGCGCCAACTTCTGGACCATCGGCACCAACGTGCTCGGACCCATCTTCACCGCCGGGAAGATCGCCGGGCAAGTCCAGGCCGCCGAGGCGGGGCAGCGGGCCGCGTTGGCGAACTACCAAAGGTCCATCATCTCGGCCTTCCGGGAATTCGAGGACGCCCTGGTCGCCTCCCAAAAAACCAGGGAGCAGCAGGAAAAACAGGCGGCGCGGGTGGCGGCGGTGGGCAATTACTACCGCCTCTCCAAGCTGCGCTACGACGAGGGGATGGTGGATTACATCACCGTGCTGGACTCGCTGCGGCAGTTGTACGAGGCGCAGATTGATCTGTTGCAAGCACGGAGTTCCACCTTCACCGCGTCGATCCAGTTATACCGGGCCATGGGCGGCGGGTGGATCGTCGCGGCGGAGGAGGCGGCTCGTTTGCCGAAGCCGCAGGAGCCTTCGGTGTTTCCGTAGAAGATGCCCGCATGGAGACATGCGGAATCCGGGATGATTCGCGCTCCGAATCTTCCCGGATTCCAATGCGTTTCGTCCGGGCTACTTTCGTCGATCATCGCGGTCGGTTGGAAATTGCCCTTCACCTTGCGAAGTGGGACGACACGCTTATTGACACTGTGTTGAGGTGCCGACTTCGCACGACGGGCATAGAGACTGCGTAAAATCGCTCGTTCCCTTTTTTCGAGTTCACGAGCGCACCATGCAATGCCAATCCTTAGCCCAGTTCACCTCCATACTCCAGACCGCCATCGGTCCCGCGCTGCTGATCTCGGGGGTCGGATTGCTGCTGCTCGCCATGACCAACCGGCTCAACCACGTCACCAACCGGGTCCGCTCCATGGCGTCGCAAAGGAATCCCATCCGGGCGGCACCGGCCACCCCAAAGCGGCGCAACTCGCCATTCTCTGGCGCCGCGCCCGGCTCATCCGACTGGCCATCGTGTTCGGCGCCGCCAGCGCCCTGCTCGCCGCGCTGCTGGTGATGACGCTGTTCTTGTCGATCCTGTTTGGCTGGGAGGATTCCGGGCTGATCGGTGCGCTCTTCGTCCTGACCATGAGCGCGTTGATTGCCTCGCTGCTGCTGTTCCTGGCCGACATCAACCAATCCTTGCGGGCCTTGAAGTTGGAAGTGGACCGGGCGGGAGTGCGGGGCGCTTAAAACGGTCGGGGAATTTCGGCGGTTCGGCGCGGCACTAAATTAGATAAATGCCTTGCGTAAGGTGGGTTAGGCACACACCGTAGGGCTGGTGTTTTGCGTGATTTTTTCCGTGCGCCGTGACTCACGATTATCCCGTTCCATCCAACGTCAAAGGAGCCTTCATGAGCGATTCACCCCCTTCCACCCCCACCACAATCCCGCCGGTGCATCCGGCCATCGAAGCCTATCTCGCGGGCCTGTCCGGCATGGTCGATACGCCGACGCTGCTGGAGATGGAACAACTCGCCACCCGCCTCAACTTCCCCATCATTGGCCGGCTATGCGGCATGTTCCTGAAAACCATGGCGCTCAGCGTCGGTGCCCGGCGGGTGTTCGAATTCGGCAGCGGCTTCGGCTATTCGGCCTATTGGTTCGCCCAGGCCGTGGGACCGGCGGGCCAAGTGATATGCACCGATGGCGACCCCGGCAACGCGGGCAAGGCCGCGAGTTTTCTGCGGGCGGCGGAATTGTGGGAACGGGTGGATTTTCGGACCGGCTTGGCCCAGGACGTGTTTGGCGCTACCGAGGGCGATTTCGACCTCTGCTACAACGACGTGGACAAGGGCGATTATCCGGCCATCTGGCGCATGGCCCGCGGGCGCGTCCGGCCCGGCGGGCTGTATATCGCCGACAACGTGTTATGGCATGGCCGGGTGGCCGTGGAGAATCCGGTGGACATCGTGCCCGGCTGGACCGAGGCGATCATGGAACACAATCGCTTGATTTTCGAGGACCGGGACTTCGACGTGTTCGTCAATCCGACCCGCGACGGGGTGATTGTGGCGCGGCGGAAAGGCTAGGCGGGGCGTTGGATGGGGAGATGAGGGCGTCATGGAAGAAGCGGCGGCATTGGGTTGATGGTGCGTCCCTGCAAAACGGCGATGAGCGACCGACCAGGGCACGCATCGCCGTCGCAACTCAACCCGCCTTGATGTTGACCTTGGAGGTCCAGCCTTCCTTGCCCTGACACTCGCCTTCCGTGACCTTGACCTTCACGAACGGCAACATGCCCACCACCTGCTCTTCCTGCACCGTGCCCTTGGTGCCCGCCTTGGCTAAACAGACATTCTGATCCTTGTCTTCTTCGGCATCGGAAGCGCCCACCAGCCCCGGCGCCAGGGTCAACTGGGAGTTGCCGCCATTGGGATTCTCCAGAACCACGCTCTGGCCGACGCTCACGCTGGCTTTGACCTGCGCCTTCCCGTCACCGCCGCCGCCACCCATGACCGTCAGGAAGACCACCAAGGCCACCGCGCCACCCACGACGATCTGCGCCGTCCGATTGGTTTTCAGGGTGTTGACGAGGCCCTGGGGAGCGCTCTCGGCGGCGGGGGTTTCCACGCTGGGGCTTGCCGTTTCGGCACTCTCCGTATTAGCGGTTTCTTTATTATCGTTTTCAGACATTGTTTACCTCCTCGTTGGATAGTTATTTCCGATACTTTACGCTGGCAAATGTTATTACCCGCCAACAGCCACAAGCCTGACTTATCAGGCCCGGGGTATCCACCAACGCCCATGGACACCTCCATGGACTCTAAAAAACCACCATTTAACCTGGACTCACAGGCTTAAATCAGTGGAATCTCCACCAGTCCCGCAGCGAAACGGCGGCAAAAACCCGTGCCTAAGATCAAAATTCCGGGCAATAGTTCATTCTTGACGAAAATTCCCCGACCGTTCCTCAGCCGCCGATCCCGGTTCGAACGCTATGAAGCAGGCGCAAATTATCATGTTGCCACCCCGATGCAAACACCCAATCGGATAAAATAGCCGGAGACGGAACGGCGGCCGCCGAATCCTTATCCAATCCCGTCGATACCGCCGAACACGGCCAGGGTGCCGCCATGAGCGATTCCAAAAAGCTTTCCACGCCCGCTTCCACCCGCGAAGTCAGCGCCTTCCTCGATAAACTCGCCAAGGCGCCGACGGTCAAACCAGCGGGGCGCAAGGGCCGCTTGCTGTTCGCCCTGGACGCCACCGCCAGCCGCGAACCCACCTGGCGGGAAGCCCGCCGCATCCAGGCCGACATGTTCGACGTGGCCGGCTCCTTGGGTGGCCTGGAAATCCAGCTTTGTTATTACCAGGGACTCGCGGGCTTCGACGCCTCCCCCTGGCTGAGCCAGTCCGAGGCGCTCCGCCGCCGCATGGCCGAGGTGGAATGCTTAGGAGGATTGACCCAGATTGGCCGGGTGCTGGAACACGCCCTGGCCGAATCCCGGCGCGGCAAGATCGATGCGCTGGTGTTCGTGGGCGATTGCATGGAAGAAAATGTCGATCATCTCTGCCAACTGGCCGGAAAGCTGGGATTGCTGGGCGTCAAAGCCTTTATGTTCCAGGAAGGCCACGACCCCACCGCCGAAGCCGCGTTCCGGCAAATCGCCAAGCTGACCGGCGGGGCGCATTGCCGCTTCGACGCGGGCAGCGCCCAGCAACTCCGCGACCTGCTCGCCGCCGTCGCGGCCTACGCGGCGGGCGGCTTGAAAGCCCTGGAAAACCTGGGGCAGAAGCGCGGCGGCGTGGCCCTGCAACTCACCCATCAGATGAAAAAATCTTGATCCAACTGCTGCTCCTACTCGGTGTTGTGTTCTTCGCCATGTTGGCGGCGCGGCGCTATCTCCGCACCGCCCCCGCCGACGCGGCGAAAAAATTCCGGCGGGTGTTGCTGGGTGGCGGGTTACTGCTGGCCCTGCTGCTGGCGGCGAGTGGTCGGCTGGCGTTTCTGCTCCCGCTGATTGGCGCGTTTGTCGTGTCACTCATCCGCTTCCTGCCCATGCTGCTCCCGCTGCTGATCCGGGCCATCCCGATCTGGCAGCAACAGCAGCGCCAACGTAGCGCCCGGCCCCATCCGGCGGGTGGCGGCGCGGACACGTCCACGGTGGCGTCGCGTTTCCTGCGGATGCGGCTCGATCACGTCAGCGGGGAAATCGGCGGCGAAGTCTTGGCGGGCCGCTACGCCGGTCGCCAACTGGCGGAGCTGGACCGCGCCCAACTGACGGACTTGTATAACGAATGCGTGCGCGGCGACCAGGAAGCCGCCACCCTCCTCCGGGCCTACCTGGAGCGGGTGTACGGCGAGGCGTGGGAAGACGCCGGGCCTAACGAAGCGCCGCCGCCTTCCAACGGCAAGATGACCGCCGACGAAGCCTACGAAGTCCTTGGGCTAGAACGCGGCGCCAGCCGCGACGACATCGTCGGCGCCCACCGCCGGCTGATGCAGCGCTTGCACCCAGACCGGGGCGGCTCGGATTATTTGGCGGCGAAGATCAACCAGGCCAAGGATGTTTTGCTGGGCCGATGACTATTTATTCCGCCTGGGTGTGGCGCTTGGCTCATTCGCAATTCTGAGTTTTCCAGCAATCTCTCCGACAACCCCACTAATCACCTACAATTGCCAGCAATTCAGGACACCCGCCGCGAAGCCGTTCGGCTGAGCGACCTGCCCGCCCCCATTTCAGGAGCAAGAAGCCATCACTATGAGCGACATCAAACGCACCGACATGACCCGCCCGGCGGACCTTTTGCAGCATGGCCGGGGCACCGGGCCGTTCCGCACTCAGCGCCCGGAATACCTGGACCTGCTGCCGCCCTGCAATAACGCCTGCCCGGCGGGCGAAAACATCCAAGCCTGGCTGGGCCTGGTCCAAGCGGGCCGTTACCAACGCGCTTGGCAAACCCTGGTGAAGGACAACCCCATGCCCGCCGTGCATGGCCGCGTCTGTTATCACCCCTGCGAATCCAACTGCAACCGCACCGCCGTCGATAGCTCGGTCAGCATCCACGCCGTGGAGCGCTTCCTCGGCGACTTGGCGATCAAGGAAGGCTGGAAGATCGAGCCGGACGCCCCGCCCAGCGGCAAGAAAGTGCTGGTGGTTGGCGCGGGTCCGAGCGGCTTGTCCGCCGCCTACCATCTGGCCCGCCAAGGCCACAGCGTGGAAATCCACGAGGCCGGTCCCGTCCCCGGCGGCATGATGCACTTCGGCATCCCCGCCTACCGCCTGCCCCGCGCCGAACTGATGGCGGAAATCCGCCGCATCGAATCCCTGGGCGTGAAGATCGTGCTGAACCGCAAGGTCGAGAACGTGTTGGCCGAGAAGGAGCGGGGCGGGTTCGATGCCGTGTTCATCGCGGTCGGGGCGCACCTCAGCAAGCGGGTGGAAATCCCGGCGCGGGACGCGGGGAAAATCCTCGACGCGGTGAGCTTCCTGCGCGACGCCAACCTGGGCGACGCGCCGCTGCTGGGTCGTCGGGTCGCCATCTACGGCGGCGGCAACACCGCCATGGACGCCGCCCGC
This sequence comes from Methylomagnum sp., assembly GCF_054333355.1. NCBI lineage: Bacteria > Pseudomonadati > Pseudomonadota > Gammaproteobacteria > Methylococcales > Methylococcaceae > Methylomagnum > Methylomagnum sp. Next base: position 17,916 of record NZ_JBTEKS010000018.1, read on the forward strand.
ACCGCCAAGCGGCTGGGCGCGGAAGAAGCCCTCATCATCTACCGCCGCGACCGCGAACACATGCCCGCCCATTCCTTCGAGGCGGACGAGGCCATGGAGGAAGGCGTCAAAATCAACTGGCTGCGCACCATCAAGGAAATCGACGAGACCCACATCACCGTCGAAATCATGAAGATCAACGCTGAGGGCTACCCCGAATCCACCGGCGAATTTGAAACCCTGGAAGCCGACGCGCTGATTCTGGCCTTGGGACAGGACACCGACACCGGGTTCTTGAAGGACATCCCCGGCATCGACTTCAAGCGCGACGGCACCGTGGTGGTGGACGGCAACATGATGACCGGCCACGCCGGGATTTTCGCGGGCGGCGACATGGTGCCCAGCGAGCGCACCGTCACCGTCGCCGTGGGCCACGGCAAGAAAGCCGCCCGCCACATCGACGCCTTCCTGGGCGGCGAAACCTACGTCAAGCCGCCCAAGCATGACTTGGTGGGCTTCGACAAGCTGCACCTGTGGTATTTCACCGATGCCGAGCAGCGCCAGCAGGACGCGCTGGAAATCGAGAAGCGGCAATACGGCTTCAACGAAGTCGTGGCGGGCTTGTCCGAACCGGAAGCCCTGTTCGAATCCAAGCGCTGTTTCTCCTGCGGCAACTGCTTCGAGTGCGACGGCTGCTACGGCGCCTGCCCGGAACAGGCCATCATCAAGCTGGGGCCGGGCAAGAAATACCGCTACGACTACGAGCGCTGCACCGGCTGCGCGGCGTGCTTCGAGCAGTGCCCGTGCCATGCGATTGAGATGGCGGCGGAGGCGGGCTGAGGATTTCCGCCGCCATGGGCGACAAGGACATCATTTCCAAGCAGCTATTCAAAACCTTGGTCCGGGATTTTGCGACCTATCTGTTTGGCCTGTCGGTAAGCGAGGTGGAGTTGCTGGACGATGCCGATGTCGAATTACTCGATACCTCTCAGCAACGGGTCGAGGAGCGCCGTTCCGACTTGATCGCGAAAGTTACCTTAGTTGGCGGCGAGTCGTTCATCCTGCATATCGAGATTCAGAACGATAACCGGGCCAATATGCCGGTGCGGATGTTGCGGTATCTCACCGATATGATGCTGGATTATCCAAGGGTTCCGGTGCGGCAATATCTGGTCTATATCGGCAAGCGGCCTTTGATGATGTCGGATGGGTTGGATTTGCCGCGCCTGAATTATCGCTATGAGTTGCTGGATATGCGGCAGGTCGATAGCGAGGTTTTGTTGCGGCAGGATTCGCCGGATGCTTGGGTGCTGGCGGTGCTGGGCACGTTTCGGGATCAGACGCCGCGTGAGTTTCTGGTGGGTATTCTCGACCGGCTGGTGCGAGAAATGCGGGAATCGCCCGACCGGCTGCGGGAATATGTGTATATGCTGGAAATTCTGGCAAGTAACCGGGAATTTGGCGTCGATATTGAGGAGGAATTGGAGATGTTGACGATTGAATATGAGAAGTTGCCGACGTATCGGATGGGCGTCAAGAAAGGACATCAGGAGGAAAAGCAGGAGATAGCGAAGAGGCTCATTCAAATGGGGCTTGAATCTGTACAAGTTGCGGCGGCGACAGGTTTATCTGTGGCGGATGTTGAGCAGTTGCGGGTCGGTCAAACCCAGTGAGGCGGTATGTTACAGATAGATGTTGAGAAACTGCCGACTTATCGGATGGGGCTAAAGAAAGGCGAAATGCTGGGCGAGGAAAGGGGGCGACAACTAGGCAGGCAAGAAGGCGCTCACGATGTCTCAGTTGCCGTTGCTAAAAATATGCTGGCAAAAGGGGAACATATAAAGCTAATCGCGGAATGTGTCGGTTTGAAAATATCAGAGATTGAACGGCTGCAATCCGAAACCCCCGACAACCCGACATCTGACGCATTATCCATCATGCAAACCATCACCCTCGCCGAAGCTGAAACCCGCTTTTCCGAAATCATAGAGCAAGCCAGCGCGGGCGAAGAAATCATTATCGAGAAAGATGGGAAGCCCTTCGTAAAAGTCGTGGCAGTTTCCCAGCCGGAATTGCCGCCGCGTGTATTGGGCTTAGGCCGTGGAAAGTTCAAGATTGTCGAGGATTTTAATACGATGGAAGCGGAAATCATTCGGGCTACGTTTGAACAAGACTGAGAGAAATTGAAATGTCTGTATTCATTATAAATACCGATACCGCCGCCAATGATGGTCATAGCTATCATAACCAATGGTTTGAACGCAGTGTTATCGTTACCAGCGGCTCCCAAAAATTCAGAGATATGCTAACCCGTCCGGTTATTGGCGATATAGTGTTAGTTTATGCAAATGGCATTGGAGTGGTTTTAATTGCGAAAGTGACTGGCGCAAATGTAATCACTATCCCACCAGACCTTATCCAGGAACGCATCGGTCATCACAGCGCCGACGAACACCACAGAAAAGTAGAATACATTCGCGATTTACGACAAAACCCTATATCTATAGCAACAATTACACAACTACTTAATAACAACCCAAGACATACCTTTCAGCAAGTTCGTAAAAACTTGCCGCAACTACTCGCATACCTCCAAGCGCATAATTTACTGTAAAACCCTTCACATCAACCTTTTCCCTACCGGAAAAGGAACCCACTCAAAAGGTACACCCCGATGACCAAACCTAAAGTCATCACGCTAGAAGGCAACGAAGCCGTCGCCTACGTCGCTTACCGCGTCAACGAAGTCTGCGCGATTTACCCCATCACGCCCTCCTCCACCATGGCCGAACTGGCCGACCAGTGGGCCTCCGAGAGTAAGAAAAACCTGTGGGGCGAAATCCCCCTCGTGGTGGAGATGCAGAGCGAAGGCGGTGCGGCGGGCGCGGTGCATGGCGCACTGCAAACCGGCGCACTGACCACCACCTACACGGCCTCGCAAGGGCTGCTGTTGATGATCCCCAACATGTACAAAATCGCCGGGGAACTCACCCCGACGGTGTTCCACGTCGCGGCGCGGGCACTGGCAGCGCAGGGCTTGTCCATCTTCGGGGACCATTCCGACGTGGCCGCCGTGCGCCAAACCGGCTTCGCCCAACTCGGCTCGGCCTCCGTGCAGGAAGCCCACGACATGGCCCTCATCGCCCAGGCCGCCACGCTCGAATCGCGGGTGCCGTTCATCCACTTCTTCGACGGCTTCCGCACCTCCCATGAGGTCAGCAAGCTATTCCTGCTGTCGGACGAGCAGATGCGGACCATGATCGATGAGCGGCTAGTGCGGGCACACCGGGGACGGGCGCTGAACCCGGACAATCCGTTCATTCGCGGCACCGCGCAGAACCCCGACATCTATTTCCAGGGCCGGGAAAGCGCCAACCCCTTTTACGCCCGCCTGCCGGAAATCGTGCAAGGCGTGATGGACCGCTTCGGCGAAGTCGTCGGGCGGCATTACAAGCTGTTCGAGTATTACGGCGACCCCAACGCCGAACGGGTGGCGGTCATCATGGGTTCCGGGGCGTACACCCTCCGGCAGACGGTGGAATGGCTCCGCACCCACGGCGAGAAAGTCGGCGTGATTCACGTCCGGCTGTGCCTGCCCTTCGCCGCCGAAGATTTCCTGGCTGCACTGCCCAAGACCGCCCGGACCCTCGCCGTGCTGGACCGCACCAAAGCCCCCGGCGCGACCGGCGAGCCGCTGTACAACGATGTCGTCACCACCCTGACCGAAGCCTACACGGCGGGTAATTTGACCGTCCTGCCCCGCATCATCGGCGGACGCTATGGCCTGTCGTCCAAGGAATTCAATCCCGCCATGGCCAAGGCCGTGCTGGATGAATTGAAGAAGGACCGGCCCAAGAACCATTTCACCGTGGGCATCAACGACGACGTGTCCCACACCAGCCTGGACTACGACGCCGGTTTCGACATCGAGCCGGACAACGTGGTGCGGGCCATGTTCTATGGCCTGGGCGCGGACGGCACGGTGGGCGCGAACAAGAACAGCATCAAGATCATCGGCGAATCGACCGACCTCTACGCCCAAGGCTATTTCGTCTACGACTCCAAAAAATCCGGCTCCCGCACGGTCTCCCACGTCCGCTTCGGGCCGGACCCCATCGAAGCGCCCTACCTCATCGCCTCGGCCAATTTCATCGGTTGCCACCAGTTCAATTTCATCGAGAAAGTCGATGTGCTGGAAAACGCCCGGCCCGGCGCGACCTTCCTGCTCAACAGCCCGTTTGGCCCGGACGAGGTATGGGACCAACTGCCGCGTGAACTTCAAGAGAAAATCATCGGACTGAAGCTCAAGGTCTACGTGATCGACGCCTCGAAAGTGGCCCGCGACACCGGCATGGCGGGGCGCACCAACACCATCATGCAGACCTGTTTCTTCGCCCTGTCCGGCGTGCTGCCCCGCGACGCGGCCATCGCCAAGATCAAGGAGGCGATCAAGAAGACCTACGGCAAGAAGGGCGAGGAAGTGGTGCGGAAGAACTTCGAGGCGGTGGACCAGACTCTGGCCCATTTGTACGAAGTGACGATTCCGGCGGAAGTGACCAGCCATTTGGAACGCCCGCCGGTGGTATCGCCCGCAGCGCCCGACTTCATCCAGCGGGTGACGGCGATGATGATGGCCGGCAAGGGCGACGAACTGCCGGTCAGCGCGGTCCCGGTGGACGGCACCTACCCGTCCGGCACGACGCAATGGGAGAAGCGCAACATCGCCCAGTTCGTGCCAATCTGGGAGCCGGACATTTGCATCCAGTGCGGCAATTGCAGCTTCGTCTGCCCGCACAGCGTGATCCGCGCCAAGTTCTACCACGGCTCCAAGCTCAAGGACGCGCCGGAAACCTTCAAGTCGGCGGAAGTCAGCGCGAGGGGTTTCCCGGAAGCCCGCTACACCTTGCAGATGTACACCGAGGACTGCACCGGCTGTAGCCTGTGCGTCGATGTCTGCCCGGCCAAGAGCCTCAAGGAAAGCGGCGTCAAGGCCATCAACATGCGGCCCAAGCCGGCGGACCTCACCCAAGACCGGGATAACATCCATTTCTTCGAGAGCCTGCCCGTCAACGACCGCGCCCGGGTGGATTTCTCCTCGGTGCGGGGGGCGCAATTCCTGGAACCGCTGTTCGAGTTCTCCGGCGCGTGCGCGGGCTGCGGGGAAACGCCTTATGTGCGGCTGCTCTCGCAGCTATTCGGCGACCGGCTGATCGTCGCCAACGCCACTGGCTGCTCGTCCATCTACGGCGGCAACCTGCCCACCACGCCCTGGACCAAAAACGCCGAAGGACGCGGCCCGGCCTGGTCCAATTCGCTGTTCGAGGACAACGCCGAATTCGGCTTGGGCTTCCGGCTCACCGCCGACCAGCATTTGAATCTGGCCCGGCGCTTGGCGGAGGACATCAAGCCCACGTTGAACACGCCCGCTCTGGTGGACGACATCCTCGCCGCGCCGCAGCTCACCGAGTCGCAAATCCGCAGCCAACGGGAACGGGTGGCCCGACTCAAGGCGGCGCTGCTGGTGCGGGAAGACGAAGCGGCCAAGAACCTGCTGTCGGTGGTGGACCATCTGGTCCGGCGCAGCATTTGGATCGTCGGCGGCGACGGCTGGGCTTATGACATCGGCTCCGGTGGCCTGGATCATGTGCTGGCGTCGGGCCGCAATGTGAACGTGCTGGTATTGGATACCGAGGTGTATTCCAACACCGGCGGGCAGTCGTCCAAGGCCACGCCGCTGGGCGCGGTCGCCAAGTTCGCGGCGGGCGGCAAGGCGGTGGCGAAGAAGGATCTGGCCTTGCAGGCCATTGCTTACGGCAATGTCTACGTGGCCCGCATCGCCATGGGCGCGAATCCGCAGCAAACCTTGCTGGCCTTCCGCGAGGCGGAAGCTTATCCGGGACCGTCGATCATTCTCGCCTACAGCCATTGCATCGCCCACGGCATCGACATGCGCCAAGGCTTGCAGCAGCAAGACCGGGCGGTGGCCTCGGGCTACTGGCCGCTGGTGCGCTACAACCCGGCCTTGCGCCAGTCGGACAAGAATCCCTTCGTGCTGGATTCAACCCGGCCCCGCATCAATTTCAAGGAGTACGCCCAGAACGAACTGCGCTACAAGATGCTGAGCCGCACTCACCCCAAGGAATACGAGCAATTCATGGAGATGGCGCAGGAAGTGGTTCGGCAGAAGTGGGATATTTATGAGGAAATGGCTTCGCGGGGGCAGAGTCGGTTTCACCCGGATGCGAGTGTGAAGCTTAAGTAAGATGAGTGACCGACTCTCCGAGCCAACATCGGAGAGTCGGCGCGAACCACTCCATTCAAGGTAATTTCACAGGGCGGGTAAATACCAAATCCTGATCTTTGACCGCGGTATGGCAGGCAACGCATTCCTGAGCAAAACTGGGCTTGTCATAGGCTTTTTGCTCCAGTCCCGTCCATTCGCCCCAGCCCCAACCGCCGGTGGCCGCATATTTTTCTGTGTCCTTCGCCATGAAAGCGGCGCTGACAAACTCATCGGGCACGGTGGCAGCTGGAAACACCGGGTTGGACTTATGCTGCCAACTCAGCTTGGCGAGGATGCTGCCATTCGGCCAAGGATTGGTTTTCCCCGTTCGCACGGCCTCAAGCGCGATGTCGTTACCTAAGATGGCTCGCAAAGTGTGGTTGTCCGAACGTTGGGAAAGGCTAATTAACCGAAAGTTCTTGTAATTTTCGGAAAGGCTGATAGCCCCGGACATTTTCTGAGTTTCGTCAGCCTGGGACAGGGACGTGAAGGCCAGCAAAAGGGCGATTAACCAAGCGTTTTTCTTCATAAGGTGGGCCTCGCGATGGAATGGTATACACGGTGTCGGGTGCCTGCCGGATACCGACGGCATGTTTATAGCGGGATTGCTGCGGCCCCGTCAACATAATCTAACCTTTACGTTAAAAATAGATTTGATGACTACGCGATTACCACCCCGTTCTCAGCGCGAGATTTTGAAAATTGGCGAGTTGGCTGAGGATTTAAGCACGACATCCAGGACGATCCGCTTATATGAAGAGCTGGGTTTGATCTCGCCTGAACGCACGGAAGGCGGTACTCGGCTTTACCGAACGAAGGACGCCAAACGCCTTGCCATGGCGCTACGCTTGGCGCGGCTGGGGCTAGAACTCCGTGATGTTCAACGCCTCGCCCACACGCGGGCACAATGCGCTTCTGGAGCGGAAGCTGTGACCAAACTTGTGCCTTTGTTAGATGAGTTACAGGTCTGGCTTGAATCGACCCTCACTGAATTGAAGCGTTTGCAGTGCGATCTGCAACAAACGGAAACCTTGGTTCGGCAATGTTCCGCTTGCCCTAACCGTCCCAATCGGCGTGATTGTCCCGAATGCCCGATGGAACAGAATTTGGATTTAACCGAATTGGTCCGCTTGATCTGGGATCCCGACAGTCCTTAACCGTCATTTTCTGCGTGTTTTTGTCTGTAATCCCTTAAAATTCCACAGAGACCCCGTTATGAACCTACAGACCCACTACATGGGGCTAAAACTCAAACACCCCGTCGTCGCCTCCGCCTCGCCCCTGTCCGAATCTGTCGATAGCATCCGCCGCCTGGAAGACAGCGGCGCGGCAGCGGTGGTCATGTACTCCTTATTTGAGGAGCAAATCCGCCGCGAAAACGCCGCC
>NZ_JBTEKS010000019.1:0-25447 GCF_054333355.1 Methylomagnum sp.
TCTGCATTCGACCGGGGACGGTTGAGTCTGAGCCTTCCTATCTGACCGAAAATACCCGTCAAGCTAATAGGTTTGTGAATCCCTCCCATCGGGGAAAACCCGGAATGGTTTCTCCCCGATTCTCCCTTCCCCATCCGACCGCATTCTGATCGTGGTCAAGCGTGCCTAGCGCACAGCCCCGCCCCTGCCTTTCTCCCAAAACCGTTTAAGCTTTAGGCGAAAATGCCGTGGTCCGTTGCCAAATCAGGCCGGATGATCATTCGAAACCTTGTCAGGGGGAAATCAGCCATGTTCGAATCCGCCGAGTTAGGCCACAAAATCGACAAAGCCACCTATCAGCAAGAGATGCCCGCCTTGCGGGAGGCGTTGCTGCAAGCCCAATACGATTTGGTCCACCAAGCCCGCTTCCCCGTCGTCATTCTGGTGGGCGGCGTGGACGGGGCGGGCAAGAGCGAAATCGTCAACCTGCTCAACGAGTGGATGGACCCCCGCCACATCCAGACCCACGCCATGGGCGAACCCACCCCGGAAGAAGCCGACCGGCCCGCCATGTGGCGGTTCTGGCGCACCCTGCCGCCCAAGGGCAAGATCGGCATCTTCTTCGGCTCCTGGTACACCCAACCCATCGTCGACAAGGTGCTGGGGCGCACCAAAAACCCGGAACTGGACCAGCGCATGGACGAGGTGGTCCGCTTCGAGAAGATGCTGGCCGACGAGAACGCCCTGATCCTGAAAATCTGGCTGCACCTATCCAAAGATCAGCAGCGCAAGCGCCTCAAGGAACTGGAGAAAGGCCCCGGCACCCGCTGGCGCGTCACCGAACAGGATTGGGAGCGCTTCGCCCTGTACGACAAATTCCGCAAGGTGTCGGAACGCGCCCTGCGCCACACCAGCACCGGGGAAGCGCCGTGGATGGTGGTGGAAGGTGCCGACGCACGCTATCGGAGCCTCGCCGTCGGCAAGCTGATCCTACAAGCCATGCGCCGGATGCTGGACGATCCCACCCCGCCGGTCCATGAAAGCAGCGCCGCCCCGCCCATGCCATCCATCGACGGGCTACACCTGCTGAAAGCCTTGGACTTGGGCCAGAAGCTCGAAAAGAGGGACTACGAAAAGCAATTGGAGAAATATCAGGGCCGCTTGAACCTGCTGAGCCGGGAAGCCAAGTTCAGGGATATTTCCGTGCTGGCGGTGTTCGAGGGCAACGACGCCGCCGGCAAGGGTGGTGCCATCCGCCGCGTGACCGGCGCCTTGGACGCCCGCGTCTATCGGATCATTCCCGTGGCCGCGCCCACCGAGGAGGAACGCGCCCAACCCTATTTGTGGCGGTTCTGGCGGCATGTGCCGGGCAAAGGGCGCTTGGTCATCTTCGACCGCTCCTGGTATGGGCGGGTGCTGGTGGAACGGGTGGAGGGGTTTTGCTCCGAATACGATTGGATGCGGGCCTATCGCGAGATCGTCGATTTCGAGGAGCAACTCACCCGGCATAACGCGGTGGTGGTCAAGTTTTGGCTCGCCATCGACAAGGACGAGCAATTGCGGCGTTTCCAGGAGCGGGAGCAGACCGGCTTCAAGCGCTACAAGATCACCGACGAAGATTGGCGCAACCGGGAGAAATGGGGGTCTTACGAAGCCGCCGTGTGCGACATGGTGGAACGCACCGGCACGCCCGACGCGCCTTGGACGCTGGTGGCAGCCAACGATAAATATCACGCCCGCATCAGGATTTTGAAAACGCTGTGCGAGCGGATCGAGGCGGCGTTGGGTTGAATTAGAGCGTTTTCATTTTGGGTTTACGGCATTCACATAGGCCGACTCGGTTTTCAAAACCGAGTCGGCCTTGCTCGCTACCGTACATTCATGAGGGCGGGTGGCGGTTTCATTCCACGCCCGCCACTCCCTCACCCCGTGGATCGCTCGCCGCCCGGACCCGCCCCGCCTTTCTGTCCCACAACACCGCCTGCATATCCCCATAACGGCGCTCGACCTCCTTCAACTCGTGCCCCAAGCGGCGCAGCCCCGTCTTCTCCGCCGCGCTCAATCCGCCCAATTCGAACTCGATGACATCCGGCAGATATTGATGATGGAAGCGCGGCACAGACACCCACGACTCCGGCCCGTGGCCTTTCGCGAAGTCCAACACACCCAGCAGCACCATGGACACGATGCGGCTCCCACCCGGCGTGCCCAGCAGGCCCAGCCGGTGGCCATCGTCCAGGAAGGTTGGCGTCATGCTCGACAACATCCGCTTGCCCGGCGCGATGGCGTTGGCCTCGCCGCCCACCAGGCCGTAAATATTCGGCGAGCCGGGCTTGGCGGCGAAATCGTCCATCTCGTCGTTGAGCAACACGCCCGTACCCGGTGCCACGAAGCCGGAACCGAAGGCATTATTGATGCTGAGCGTGGCGGCGACGGCGTTGCCTTCCTTGTCCAGGATCGAGAAATGGGTGGTGTGTTCGCCCACGGATTCCGGCGCGGTGGGCTGGCTCAGATAGGCGCTGGGCATGGCCCGGTCTAGGCGGATGGTGGAGCGCAGCCCGTCGGCATAGTGGACGCTTAACAGCCGGAGCAGCGGAATCGCCACGAAATCCGGGTCGCCGAGATGGTCCTCGCGGTCGTGGTAGGCCCGGCGCATGGCTTCGACGACGAGGTGTTTGCAGGTGACTTCCGGCAGGTCGTCAAGGTTGTAGGCGTCGAGGATGTTCAGCATTTCCAGCAGCCCGACCCCACCCGCCGAGGGCGGCGCGGCGGTGGTGATTTGGATGCCGCGATAGGTGCCGCGCAGGGGAGGGCGCTCAATTACCCGATACTCCGCCAAATCCCGCTCAGTCCAGATGCCGCCCGCTTGTAGCACGCCTTTCACCAATTTTTCCGCCGTGGCTCCGGCATAGAACCCGGCCCGGCCAGCGCGGGCCATGGTCCGCAGCGTGTCCGCCAAATCCTTTGCCACCAGCCGATCGCCGGGTTCGGGCGGTTTGCCGCCGGGCAGGAAGATGGCTCGGGCCGAGGGATAGCGGCGCAACGCCTCCACCCTTGGCGTCAGCAGCTTGAGGTGCCGCTCGCCGACTGGAAAGCCTTGCTCGGCGTAACGGATGGCCGGGGCCAGGGTTTCCGCCAGCGGCAAACGCCCGTAGTTTTCCGCCAGATGGGCCAGCGCCGCAGGCATTCCGGGAATCCCTGCCGCTAGCGGGCCGTTGACCGAACGATCCGGCACGGGGTTTCCTGACGACTTGTCCAGGTACATGTCCCGCGTCGCGGCCAGCGGCGCACGCTCCCGCCCGTCCAGCATGACTTCCTTGCCATCCGCCGCCCGGCGCAGCAGCCAGAAGCCGCCGCCACCCAGCCCCGATCCCGCCGGTTCCACCACCGCCAGGGCCGCGCTCACCGCCACGGCGGCGTCGAAGGCGTTGCCGCCGTGGGCGAGGATTTCAAAGCCAGCGCGGGTCGCCAACGGGTGGGCGCTGGCGATGGCGGCTTGGGGCGGCGGGCGGGTGTCGGCGGGGCAGGCGTCGAGGAAGAACAGGCCGAGGCTGGCCGCGATGAGGGCGAGGAAGCGGGGACGTTTACGGTTTTGGGAAAAGTTCATGGCGGGCCTATCGGGAGTGCGGGATTCATCTGGCCCATGATCTCATGCCGGGCAAGATGAATCTTGCACTCCCGGTTCAAGGCTCCCTCTCCAGCGGGAGAGGGTTGGGGCGAGGGGAATCAAGAAGGAATTTTCTTTCCTTGGGGTCCGCTTGCCTGTTTGGCGTTATGAAGAAATGGTGGAAAAAATTCCTTTTAAGAACCCCCTCACCCTAGCCCTCTCCCGCTGGAGAGGGGACGAAATCTGCAAGACGAATCTCGTACTCCCGATGCTAGATGCCGATCAATTCGGATGGCGAAGCTTCCACAAGTCCTCGATCCAACCTAGTCGGCCATTCTCGAAGTGCAGCGCCTTGGGCACGCTGGGGTCGTCGAAATACCAAGTCTCCACCTCCGCCGGGACGGTGAAGCTGACCGGCACGCTGTTACAGACGGTGCGGGGCAGGTAGGTCACGGTCTGTGCTGGCGAACTGTTTGGGCCGGTGGGCACGGATTGGTAGACCGGCTGCTGAAGGGTCTGGCACTGCTGCTGGAAGGTGGTTTGCGTCCGCCATTCGGTGTGGCGGTCGGACGATTGCGGGTCACCGCATTTTTGCTGGACCTCGAATAGTTTTTGGCCCGGCTCGATAATCCAGCCGTCACAACGCATCATGGCCGGGGCGTTGCCCGCCATGAGTGTCAGAATCAAGCCCGTTAAAAATCCATACATGGACCCCTCCGATTCGTGGTTTTTTGCGAGAGGCGAACGGCCACCCGGCGTGGAGTGGGGGAAATGCGGTGAAATTCTTTGCGGCGCGAACTCGTCGGCTTGATGGGTTCCGCGAAGCTCCACCCATCCTACGATTCGGGTGTGGATTCTCGTCCTGACAAGCTTGCGGCAGGCTTAATCGCCGCCCCCGCCACAGCCGCCTCCGCAACCGCCGTCACTCCCGCCATCGCTGGCATCGCCGCCGCTGTCCCCGCCGCAACCGCCCCCACAGCCGATGTCGCTGCCGCAGTAAATATTGTCATCATTGCCGAATGACTGGCAATTCACAGCATAACGAAAACCATCCGGGATATTCAGCAGGCGGTCGATGGCGAACAGCAACGGCAGGCGGTCGGGGGTTTTGGGGTTGATGCCTTCGCGGTGACAGGCCAGCCGCCAAGCCCGCTTGATGCCGTCCTGGGCCTGGGTGGGGGAGGCCATGGCCTCGGCGGGCGTGTGGTGCAGGAACCGGCCCAAGGCTTGCCGACAAAACAGGTCGTAGGTGCGGGTGAACAGGATGAACTCGTGCCAGGCCGCGTCCACCACTTGCGAGGGCATGGCGACCATGCGGCGGCGGGACAGTCGGCAGAGCTGGAGGAATTCCCGCAGCGCGTCGAACACCAGCTCCATTTGCTCCGGCGTCAGGTGCGGGTAGCGCTTCATCACCCGCTTGGCGATGCCGGGGGGGAAAGGCGTATTCGGAGAGGAAGATTTCCCGGCGTTTCTGGGCGAGCCGGAGGGGCACCGTCACCGCCGCCGTGATGACGGCGAAAAGGATGAAGGCCAGGAGCGGGTCCACGGATGGATGCAGCGGTTAGGGCGGGAGAGTGGCCCGGCTTCCCACGGCGTTCCTTGCCATGGGAGGATGGGAATTACCAGAGATTAGCGGGCGCCCGCCTGCACATATTTGCGCAGCGGCGACCCGGTGTAGATTTGCCGGGGCCGGGCGATGCGGGTTGTGGGATCCTCGACCATTTCCTTCCAGTGGGCGATCCAGCCAGGCAGGCGACCGAGGGCGAACATCACCGTGAACATATTGGTGGGGATGCCCATGGCCCGGTACAGGATGCCGGAATAGAAATCCACGTTGGGGTAGAGCTTCCGCTCGATGAAATAGGGGTCGGTCAGCGCGGCCTCCTCCAAGCCCTTGGCGATTTCCAGGATGGGATCGTGGATGCCCATCTGCTCCAGGATTTCGTCACAGTAGCGCTTGAGGATGGTGGCGCGGGGGTCGTAGTTCTTGTAGACCCGGTGGCCGAAGCCCATCAGCCGGAACGGGTCTTTCTTGTCCTTGGCCTTGTCGATGTACTTCTTGTAATCGCAGCCGTCCTTCTCGATGTCCTCCAACATTTCGATCACCATCTGGTTGGCGCCGCCGTGCAGCGGTCCCCACAGGGCGCACACGCCCGCCGAGATGGAGGCGAACAGGTTGGCCTTGGACGATCCGACCATCCGCACCGTGGAGGTGGAGCAGTTCTGCTCGTGGTCGGCGTGCAGGATGAACAGCACTTCCAGCGCCTTGCGGACTGTCGGGTTCGGCTCGTAGTCCTGCATGGGCGTGGTGAACATCATGTGCATGAAGTTCGACACGTAATCCAGTTCCGGCCTGGTGTAGACGAAGGCTTCGCCCACCGAGCGCTTGTAGGCGAAGGCCGCCAGCACGCGCACCTTGGACAGCAGGCGGGTGATGCTCTGGCTCATTTCCTTCTGGGAGAGGTCGGGCCGCAGCAGTTCCGGGTGGTAGACCGACAGGGAGCAGACCATGGCGGAGAGGATCGCCATGGGGTGGGCGTGGCCGGGATAGGAGGTGAAGAAGCTCTTCATGTCCTCGTGGATGAGGGAGTGGACCAGCACCTTTTCCTTGAAGCGGGTGAACTGCTCGTTGGTGGGCAGCTCGCCGTAGATCAGCAGGTAGCAGACCTCCATGAAGGTGGATTTTTCGCACAGTTCGGCGATGTCGTAGCCACGGTAGCGGAGGATGCCCTTGTCGCCGTCGATGTAGGTGATGGCGGACTTGCAGGCACCGGTGTTGCCGTAGCCGGGGTCCAGGGTGAAGTACCCGGTCGAGGCGTGAAGGTTGGTAACGTCGATGCCCTTTTCATTCTCGGTGCCGATCACCACGGGGACTTCGAAGACCTTCCCATCCAGTTCAAGTTTTGCGGTTTCTGACATGGCTTTGGACCCCTGCATAACGTTATTAGATTAAGGGCAGTGTAACGGTAAGGCATGGGAGGGGCTAGCCCACGGAAACCGCGAAATCGCCGCCCGAAACGCTGTTCCTGCCAGGGCTAAATGGACGCCGTGAGCCGAATGGCTTGCAAATGGCGGCATTTATCGGGATTCGCGGGCCATGGGGGGGCTTCGCCTGCGGCGGGGCCGGGGCGGGAAACAATAAATTCACCTATTCAAAGGTGGGGGCGTGCTTCAGCCCGCGACAACCGCGCCTGATCGTGGGCTAAAGCCCACTCCCAGGCACTCAATCCGTGGCGGATGCCAGCCACTCCGCCGCGCCCGCGCCCGCCGCCCGTCCTGTCGCGAAGCAAGCCGTCAGCAAATAACCGCCGGTCGGCGCCTCCCAATCCAGCATTTCACCAGCACAAAACAGGCCAGGCCGGGCTTGGACCATCAAGCGCTCGTCCAAATCCTCGAACGCCACCCCGCCCGCGCTGCTGATGGCCTCGTCCAGCGGGCGCGGGCGGATGAGTTGCACCGGCAGCGCTTTGATGGCGGCGGCGAGGCGGGCCGGGTCGGCGAAATCCGCCGCCGACAGCGCTTCCCGGAGCAGCCCCGCCTTCGCCCCTTCGATGCCCGCCGCCCGCTTCAAATGATTCGCCATGGTGCGGGAACCACGCGGCTGGGCGAGGGTTGCGGCGAGACGCGCCAGGTCGCGGCCCGGCGCGAGATCGAGGCTGAGCGTCGCGCCGCCCGTCGCCTCAATGGTGTCGCGCAGGGGGGCCGACAGGGCGTAAATCAAGCTGCCCTCGACGCCGCTTTCCGTGACGACGAACTCGCCCTGCCGAGTGTGCGGCGTGCCTTTCGCGTCCGTGAACATCGCCACCACGGGCTTAACCGGCTGGCCTGCATAGCGGTCCCGGAAAGGCCCGCTCCAATCCACATCGAAGCCGCAATTGGCGGGCCGCAACGGACGCACGGCGATTCCACGCGCTTCCAGCAAGGGCACCCAAGCGCCGTCGGACCCGAGCCGCGCCCAACTGCCGCCGCCCAAGGCCAGCACCGCCGCGTCGGGACGCACGGTTTTCGTGCCCTGTGGGGCGTCGAAACGCAACGCGCCGGTTTCGTCCCAGCCCCGCCAGCGGTGCCGCACATGGAAAATTACGCCCAGGTCCCGCAGACGCCGCAGCCAGGCCCGCAGCAGCGGCGCGGCCTTCATCTCGGTGGGAAAGACCCGCCCGGAACTGCCCACGAAGGTTTCGACGCCCAGCCCCCGCGCCCAATCCCGCAGCGCGGTCGGGCCGAATTCGGTCAGCCATGGCACCAGCACGGCGCGGCGCTCGCCATAACGGTTCAGGAATGGCTCGAGCGGTTCGGCGTGGGTCAGGTTTAAACCGCCCTTGCCAGCCAGCAGGAATTTCCGGCCCACGGAGGGCATGGCGTCGTAAACATCGACCCGGATGCCGCGACTCGCCGCCGTTTCCGCCGCCATCAAGCCCGCCGGACCCGCGCCGATGACGGCGAGGGTGTTATTCGCCAATGATTTTCACCAGTACCCGCTTGCGGCGGCGCCCATCGAATTCGCCGTAGAAAATCTGTTCCCACGGGCCGAAGTCCAGCCGCCCGCCGGTGATGGCGACCACCACTTCGCGGCCCATGACTTGCCGCTTGAGGTGGGAGTCGCCGTTGTCTTCGCCGGTGCGGTTGTGGCGGTATTGGCTGATGGGTTCGTGGGGCGCCAGTTTTTCCAGCCAGGCTTCGAAGTCGCGGTGCAGGCCGGATTCGTCGTCGTTGATGAACACCGATGAGGTGATGTGCATGGCGTTCACGAGGACCAAGCCTTCTTGCACGCCGCTGTCGCGCAGGCAGTCTTCCACGTCTGGGGTGATGTTGGTGAAGGAAATCCGGCTCGGGGTCTCGAACCACAGTTCTTTTCGATAGCTCTTCATGGGGGCGTTCTCCGCTGACGGCAGGGGCCGCAAAAGTGCGAATGGTGCGGGAGATTGGGGGCGGGGACAAGCCGGGGTTTGGGTGGGGCGGGTTGAGCGGCTGCTCTGGAAGGTTCGGCGTTGGCGGCGGCGGGTTGTTCGTTCGATGGCGGAGGATGAAGCGTGAACCCGGAAGGTTGGAGATTGGGCCTTGCGCCTATGACGCTTGAACCTGTGGCGATGAATGATGAACCCGCGAGGGTGGAACGATGAGTCTTTTGGGATGAAGGGCGAACCTTCCGCCATCAACGATGAACCTTCGATGGTTGACGGATGGACCCTTGAGGGTTGGGCGATGGACCGCCGGGGGTGAAGGATGAACCCGACGGGGTTGTCGGGTGATCCTTTGGGAATGGCGGGAGGGGTGGTTATATTCTTACGAAATACGGCAGGGCGATGAGTCCAACCCCAATCGCCACTAGCAAGAGAATGTTTGATATGAAATAGGGAAATATCATTAACCCGACACCGCACAGTAATGGAACGATGGCTTGCTGCTTTTTGCCGTATATAAAAAAGCCGAATCCGATGGACCCGAATAAAACCCCCCAAAGTAAGCCTGCGGTGCTGTTCAAATCGTTACCTCTTTTGATTTCATTAATCCGGAAATTTGGTTTGTAGGCCGGATTGGGGCTTTGCGGAGGCCCAGGCCCATAGGATGTGCCGACGAAGGAGGCGCATCAGGATGTCGGAATGATGCGCTTCGTTCCTCAGCGCATCCTATGGCCCTTCTTCGGGCACATAAACGCTAGAATTTTCATATTTTTCCGGTTGTGCCGCCTGCTGTGTAACCGGTCGCTTAGGCGGCAATCCCGGACCAAGAATGGCATCAAATATACGGTCCATATAACGTTTCATGCATTCCCGCGTATCATTTGACATATCCCTAGTTGCTTGATCAGTTTCAAGAAACTTTATAACTGATGGATTTCTTCATTTGAAGCTCTAAATACTCCATTTATGCCTTTTTTCCAAACAGATATTCCGCCATCGCCTTCAGCTTCGATTGAAACGCTTTGCCCTAAAGAACAGCCTGTTACCATAAGCTGGCTTAATTGATCGACGTTTTCCTTCTTAAAGCAAAAATAGTATGCGTCCATCCTGCAATCAGAAATCCAAACATAAACCTTCGTAGCATCTGTTTTCTCCGAAAATGTCCATAAACATCCTTAAGCCTAACGTGAAATAGACCCCCCAAAGGCGTCTTTTATTACACCATTTGGGGTGCATAAGACGGTATGAACCGCCCCTAACCCGCCTGCGTGCTGAACCTGCTTTTTTAGTGGGGAATTTCGTAAGTTTTTTATACACCTTCGCCCTATAGCAGACAAGCCCAGCCTACATGACCGGGATCGAGACAAGTTCGGACCAAACACCTCCGCATTCCATCCAAGCCACCCCGGCTAACACCTCCCACACTCAATCACCAATGCTCGATCCGTCGAAAATTTCCCCGCCATTCCCGCCGCCCCAATCACTCTCAAGCCGCGCATCAATTCTGACATGCCACAGAATGTCATGATAAGTAATATTCCATATAGGTAAGCCCATTTGATAAGTAGTTTCACTAATTGCGTAAAGATTTACGAATACCCTCAGTCATCATCGAAATCCAAAGTCAGCCCAGCCAAAAAAATCATTCGCTGAATGAATGGTTCACTGTTGCGGTTAAGGAAGGATTGTTACAAGATATGGGTCGGATCACCCGTCGGCAACAGGATGTTGAATGATGCTCTCTCCAATCTCTTTTGCAGCGCCCGCCCCACCGTTGCGGATAGTGGCCTTGGCGCGTGCCCGGCCACGACATCCGTCACCATTCAGCCAAGCCTGTTACCCTTCTGAAACCATTTTATGGACCCCGCCCAACCAAGGTTAAGAAGGTGTCGAACGTGATTCGAGATGGACTGATGTTACCCAATTTAAACCCCATTTAGCCGGGCCGATAAACTCAAGAATACCGGCCCAAATTCCCCGCCAACAAGGAGTAATGACCGTGGAAAGGATGACCTTAGCGACCGGAACCCGTCGTGCGGCAACGGATTGGAGAAACCAAGAATTCCCCATGGGCCAGCGAGATGTAATCCTGCTGCAACCCGACCGTTCCGTCCCCAAAACCTTCATCGAAAGCCTCAAAAGCGCTGGCTGGAATCCCAATGTCTTCACAGACCGGCGGGAGGCCCATAAGCTGCTCAACCTCAAAGAAATTTATGTGGGCGTCGTCTTGCTCGGCGCCGACCTGAACGAAGACACCCAGCGCGAACTCACGGAGGCCATGAGCCAGCACCCCGCCACCGAGTGGATCGCCGTCGTCGATCCGCTGCTGGTCAACGCCGTCGAACACGCGGCCTTCCTCCGGGAGTTCTTCTTCGATTTCCACACCGCCCCCGTCGAAATGGAGCGGCTGCTGTTCTCCCTCGGCCATGCCTACGGCGCGGCCAAGCTGGGCAGCGCCAGCCACCGGGAATTCCGCACCACGGCCCACCAGAAATTCGGCCTGATTGGCTCCAGCCGCGCCATGGGCCGGGTGTTCGCCGACATGGAAAAGATCAGCCGCAGCGACGAGCCGGTCATCATCACCGGGGAAACCGGCACCGGCAAAGAGTTGGTGGCGCGGGCCATCCACGGCCAATCCCGGCGCTCGGCCAAGCCCTTCGTGGCGGTCAATTGCGGGGCGATCCCGGAAACCTTGATTCAGAGCGAGTTATTCGGCCACATCAAGGGCGCCTTCACCGGGGCCGCCGACGCCCGCATCGGGTACTTGGAAGCCGGGTCGGGCGGCACGGTGTTTCTGGACGGCATCGAAGACCTTTCGCCGTTGGGGCAGGTCAGCCTGTTGCGCTTCCTCCAGGAAAAGAACGTGACCCGCATCGGCGCGAAAGACATGGTGCCGGTGGATGTCAGGATCATCGCCTCGGCCAGCCCCACGCTCTTGACCGCCGTGGCCCAGAACGTGGTGCGGGAGGATTTGTATTACCGGCTCAATGTCTTGCAGGTGGATGTGCCGCCCTTGCGGGAGCGGGGCGCGGACTCGGTGGAAATCGCTGAATACGTGGTGGACCGCTTCAACCGGGAGCGCCGCAAGGACATGAAGCGGCTGTCCCGCAACGCCTGTGAGCGCATTCTTGAATACCCCTGGCCGGGCAACGTCCGGGAGCTGATCGCCAGCGTGAACCGTGCCGCCGTGCTGACCAATGGGCGGCTGATTAATCAGGCCGATTTGGGGCTGCCGGAAGTGGTGAAATTCACTGGCAGGACGCTCCGGGAGATCAAGTCGAGTGCGGTGGAGCAGGCGCTCATCTGGGCCTTGACCGAGACCAAGAATATTTCCAGCGCGGCGCGGCAGCTCGGCGTCTCCCGCGTCACGCTGTACCGGCTGATGGAAAAGCACGCCATCAGGACGCCCAGCTTGCAGGGGTTGAACGGCTTGAGGGGGTGATGGGGGAGGAGCGGAAAACGGGAGGGGGAGGGATAACATCCCGTCAAGGAATGTTATCCCTGATCGCTCAGGCGAATTAAGAATGCTTGTCCGGGTCGCCGATGTACTTTTTGTACGCCTCGATCCAGTTGGTGCGAATCTGGTCCTGGGCGTCCTTCAGGCTGACTTCGCCCTTGCAAACCTTGTCGTGCAGGATTTGCTCCAGGTAGTCCTTGCGGCGGGCGGACCACTTGGCGAGCAACACCTGCGGCCAGATGTTCTTCGGATCGGTGGGATGACCACCCAGCGACAGGGGAATCAGATGGTCCATCTGATAATGCTTGAGGTTGTCGTCCGTGTAACGGTATTGCTTGAGTTGCTCCTTCTCGATGTTTTCGAGGAAGGAGACCGGCGGCATGTGACCCTCGGTCCAGGTGAAATGGGTCACTTTGCAGATGGATTCCTTGATGTTGGCCGCGGTGACTTCCGAGTCGGTGGCGCCGGGGGTCAGGTTCAGGTCGGGCAGTTCGCTGGACTGGGCCGCCGCGGCGAACAGGGCTAGCGCGAAGAATAAGGCTTTTTTCATGGGTGTCTCCCGGAAAAGTAACGGCATGGGCGCGGAAAATTTCGCCGGGTATTGTCGCACTCCCCCACAAAATTGGCAGCAAAAGCGGTGGCCCGTCCGGGTCGCCGGATGCCCTTCCGATAAAAATGGACCGTTTCCCCCCGCAATTAAAGAGGGTTCCGAAGCGCCCTAGTGCTTTGTCAGCCATTGAGTAACGTGATAGGGGTAGGTCGGGCAGGTATTTCCTGCCCGACGTTTCGGCCAGACCGCCGCGTCGGGCATCAGTACATGCCCGACCTACCCCTGGTTTCCAACTCGCTCGTAGTCCCGGCTTCAGCCGGTTCCCAAGCCGCTGAAAGTTCGTCCGTTCATACTTTGATAGCTCAGCACGAACGGACGAACTTTCAGCAAACGAGCCGCTGCCTCACATGTTGTAAGCCGTCTCCCCATGCTCGGCGATGTCGAGTCCCTGCCGCTCCACCTCCTCGCTGACGCGCAGGCCAATAATCAGGTCCACGAGCTTGTAGGCGATGAAGGAGACCACGCCCGACCAGAGCATGGCGGTCAGCACGCCCCAGGCTTGGCTCACCAATTGGGTGCCGATGCTGTAGTCCCCCACGGCGTTGGCGACGTAATCGTAGACGCCGGTGCCGCCCAACATCGGCGAGGCCACAATGGCCGTGCCGAGGGAGCCGATGGTGCCGCCGATGCCGTGGATGCCGAACACGTCCAGGGAGTCGTCATACCCCAGCCTATTCTTGAGGCTGGTCACGGCCCAGAAGCACACGGCACCGGCCAGCAATCCCAGGACAATGGCGCCCATGGGGCCGGACCAGCCGCAGGCCGGGGTGATGGCGACCAGTCCCGCCACCGCGCCGGACGCGCCGCCCAACATGCTGGGCGCGCCCCGCGCCAGCCATTCGACAGCGGCCCAAGCCAAGGTGGCGGCGGCGGTGGCCAGCAGGGTATTCACGAACACCAGGGACGCGGTACCGTTGGCCTCCAGGTTGGAGCCGACGTTGAAGCCGAACCAGCCCACCCACAGCAGGGACGCGCCGAACATGGTCATGGCGACGCTGTGCGGGGCCATGGGTTCGCGCCCGAAGCCGACGCGCTTGCCGATCACCAAGCAGCCCACCAGTCCCGCGATGCCGGCGTTGATGTGGACCACGGTGCCGCCCGCGAAATCGAGGGCGCCCTTCTGGAAGATGAACCCGGCGGTGGCCGACGCGGCGGCAGCGGCCTTGGCGTCGGTGTAAGCATCCGGGCCGGGCCAATACCAGACCATGTGGGCGATGGGCAAATACGAGAACGTGAACCACAGCCCGATGAACAACAGCACGGCGGAGAACTTCATCCGCTCGGCGAAGGCACCGACGATCAGGGCCGGGGTGATGGCGGCGAACGTCAGTTGGAAAACGATGTAAATGTATTCGGGGATGACCACGCCCTTGCTGAAAGTCGCGGCGACCGAGCCCGGCGTGATTCCTTTCAGGAACAGCTTGCTGAATCCGCCGAGGATCGCGCTGCCCTCGGTGAAGGCGAGGCTGTAGCCGTACAAGGCCCACAGAATCGCCACCATGGAAAAGACGGCGAGCATCTGCATCAGGACCGACAGCATGTTCTTGGCGCGGACCATGCCGCCATAGAACAGCGCCAGTCCGGGCAACACCATGAGAATGACCAGCACCGTCGCGACGATCAACCAAGCGGTGTCGCCTTTGACCGGGGTGGGCGGGGATGCCACGGCAGCGACGGGGGCCGCCGCCGTCGGTGCCGTGACGGGGGCTTGAGCAACCGGGGCCGGGATGGCTGCCGCAGGCTTGGTGGCCGCGCCGGACGTGGCCGGAGCGGTTTTGGCGACGGGCGCGGCTGCTGGGGAATCGGCGGGTTTCTTCGCCGCCGCCGTTTGGCTGAGGCTTAATAAAACGATTAAGGCGGTCAAACTTAAAATTCTTGTCATTGGAATTCCCGAATATTTTGAAATTAACAGACCTGGCTAAGCTGAATGTTTTCTCCGGGGCGATGGGCCTCGAACCCCCGTGTCCTCGGCGAGGTTGAGACCGGCGGTTAGGGACAATAGGATTATGTGCAGGACTTATACCAAGCCGGATTGGTGTGGGTTTCGGGCGTGATTAGCGGGCTTTTGCTTGGTGCCGGAATGATTGGCTTGCACCAGCTTAAATCAGAGCAAAAAAAGGGGTGCCCGAAGGCACCCCGCTAAGTATCGATCCGAAGGGGGATCGGGGCTACATGTGATAGGCGGTTTCGCCGTGTTCGGTGATGTCGAGACCCTGGCGTTCGATCTCGTCGGTGACGCGGAGGCCAATGGTCAGGTCCACGATCTTATAGGCGATGAACGAAACGATGCCGGACCACACCAGTGCGGTGCCCACGCCCCAGGCTTGGCTGACGAACTGCGTGCCGATGCTGTAATCGGGCGCGACCGCGTTGGAGACGTAGTCCCACACGCCGGTGCCGCCCAAGGCCGGTGAGGCCACCACGGCGGTGCCCAAGGCGCCGATGATGCCGCCGACGCCGTGGACGCCGAACACGTCCAGGGAGTCGTCATAGCCGAGGATGTTCTTCAGCTTGGTGACGGACCAGAAGCACACGGCACCGGCTAGCAATCCCAGGACGATGGCGCCCATGGGGCCGGACCAGCCGCAGGCCGGGGTGATGGCGACCAGGCCCGCGACCGCGCCGGACGCGCCGCCCAACATGCTGGGCTTACCGCGAGCCAACCATTCCGCGCCCACCCAAGCCAGGGTGGCGGCGGCGGTGGCGAGCAGGGTGTTGACGAACACCAGGGCGGCGAGACCGTTGGCTTCCAGGTTGGAGCCGACGTTGAAGCCGAACCAGCCCACCCACAGCAGGGACGCGCCGATCATGGTCATGGTGACGCTGTGCGGGGCCATGGATTCGCGCCCGAAACCGAGCCGCTTGCCAATGACGATACAGCCCACCAGCCCGGCGATACCGGCGTTGATGTGAACTACGGTGCCGCCCGCGAAGTCCAGGGCACCTTTCTGGAACAGGAACCCGGCGGTGGCGGCAGCGGCTTCGGCGGCCTTGGCGTCGGTGTAGAGATCGGGACCGGCCCAGTACCACACCATGTGGGCGATGGGCAGATAAGAGAAGGTGAACCAGATCACCATGAACAGCAGCACGCCGGAGAACTTCACCCGCTCGGCGAAGGCGCCCACGATAAGGGCCGGGGTGATGGCGGCGAAGGTGAGCTGGAAGGCGATGTAGATGTATTCGGGGACGACCACGCCCTTGCTGAAGGTCGCGGCCACCGAGTCCGGCGTCACGCCTTTCAGGAATGCCTTGCTGAAGCCGCCGAAGAAGGCGTTGCCCTCGGTGAAGGCGACGCTATAGCCGTACAAGGCCCACAACACGGCCATCAAAGAAAAAATGACGAAAACCTGCATCAACACGGACAGCATGTTCTTGGCGCGCACCATGCCGCCGTAGAACAGGGCCAGTCCGGGCACGATCATGAGGATGACCAGCACGGTGGCGACGATCATCCAAGCGGTGTCCCCCTTGTTCGGAACCGGGGCGGCGGCAGCGGCAGCGGCTTCTTCCGCGCCAACGATCCCCGCCTGGCCCAGCAGGAGTAATAAAGCAAGTGAACTAAAAATTCTTAGCATGGGGTGGCCCTTCTTATTGGATTAAAGTGCGTCGGCGCCGGTCTCGCCGGTACGGATGCGGATGACCTGTTCTAGCTCGAACACGAAGATTTTGCCATCGCCGATCTTGCCGGTGTTGGCGGTCTTGGAGATGGCTTCGAGGACGATGTCCAACTGCTCGTCCGTCACGGCGACTTCGAGCTTGACCTTGGGCAGGAAATCGACGACGTATTCCGCGCCCCGGTACAACTCGGTGTGTCCCTTTTGCCGCCCGAAGCCCTTGACCTCGGTGACGGTGATGCCGGAAATGCCCACGTCGGACAAAGCCTCGCGGACATCGTCCAGCTTGAATGGTTTGAGAATGGCAGTCACGAATTTCATTTACAGGGTTCTCCTCAATGGCTATGGTCGGGAATACGCGGGCGTTCGGCCGGAGCCTGAACGTCAAACATGTGTCAACTGACTCACACCGGCTAATGCAGTACCCGTGCCAGCGCCCGGAAAGCCCTAATTCGCCCGAGTGGAATTTCGCGAAGTGGGTCGAATGCGGCCAGATATGCACCACCATAAAACACCCACCCTTGGTTGCACTTGATTGGTGCGAATTAGCCGTGACATTAGCGGGGATTTTCGTTTCGCGAGGCCGGGGGCAGGTCCGCGCCCTTAAATTCAAGGCGTTGGAGGGATGCCATCCGGGTTCGGAAAAAATCGTGCGATTTTGCTAAAAGCGTCAAAAACGCTGTTTGTATGTAAATCAAATTAAGCTAGGTTATTCATTTTCAAGCGGGGCGCATCGTAATCGGGCGCGACCACCCAACGCCACGGAAACCATATAGGGCGGGTTTTTCGGGTTACCCCGAAAAAAAAGGGCTTGGTTTACATGAAATTGACCGTTGGCACATTCGCTGCTTTCTTTTAAGGGATGGCGAATCCATGCGTGCGATTGGCGCTTACGCTTCCATGGCTCGGGCCTGAAGGAGACTCCGGCCCGGTAGGGTGCCGGTCTTTTCCAGACGCCATTCCCTTAACCCACTGAAATTCAGCGAGCCGATTTATGACGCAAGCAGCGGAAGGCAATTTCAACCCCTCGTTTCATTTTCTAGGACTGATTCAGAAAGCGATGGCCGACGGCGTGGCGCGGCGTTGCGCCTTGCCGAATAGTTCGGAGGTTTACCTCGTCCCGGCGGAGAACACTTTCTACACCAAGGCGACCCGGCTGGAGGAGTTGGAGGCGCTTTGCCAGGCCGCGCCCTTCGACCTGACCGTGGAAAGCCTGCCCGAATGGCGGCGGGAGAACGCCAACGAAACCGTGCGGGTGGGCCGGATGTGGCTGCGCAAGCAGGCGGCCAGCGGCGCACCGGCGGGACTCAATGCGCGGCCCCTTCCGGAATTGCTGTGGTACGCCACCCTGAGCGCTTCCCGTGGGCAGCTTATGCAGGGCTGCCGGTCGGACGATCCGGTGCGCCTCAAGCGCTGGCCGGACTTCTCGGTGCTTTTCCATCGCGACAGCTATCCAACGCTGGCCGCTTATATGGCCGAGGAAAGCGCCGACTTGGCGACCGTGGCCGCGAACACCGGCGTGCCGCTGGCGGAGGTGTTCAGCTTCTACAACGCCTGCTCGGTGCTGGGCCTGATTGAGCGCGGCAACGTGTTCGAGCCGCGTGAATACCTGCTGGGGCTGATCCAGCGCGCCCTGGCCGACGGGCAGATGCGGCGTTGTGTGCTGCCCGGCCTTCCCGCGCTGTTCATCGCGCCACAAGCGGGCAAGTACCACACCCTGGCCGACCGGGCGGGCCTCGCCGCGTTTAGTTCGGCCATGTTGATCGACCTTGAGGTGGATGTGGTCAATGGCCTCTGCGAGCCGTCGGAAGAGGAGGAAGTGGTGCAGGTTGGCCGGATGTTGGTGCGTCGCAAGAAGCCGTCCACCACGCCGAAGATGCCCGCCCGCTCCTTGTCCGAGCTGATGTTCTTGGCGGCGCTGGGCGCTTCGCGGGGACGGATGGAGGTGGGTGGCCGACCCGACGAGCCGGTGCGCTTGCAGCGCTGGCCGGACGCCATCTGTATGGAGCAGGACCGCCGGTTCTTCTCCCTGGCGGCGTTCATGACGTCCAACGCGGCCAGCCTGACCGTGATCGCCGAACGCACCGACATCCCGCTCGCCAGGGTGGTGGATTTCCATAACGCTTGCGCGGCGGCTGAAATCATTGAGCATCCGGGCAGGGAGAATCTCTCGGCGCGTAGCACGAATGACGGGGAGCGGGCGGTCTACCGCAAGATCGCCAAGGCACTGGACGGACTGAAGGCAGGCATCCATGTCGAACACGCCTATTAAATCCACCAGCCATCTCAAACTGGTGTTCACCGGGAGCGTCGGGGCGGGCAAGACCACGGCCATTGCCGCCATCAGCGAGGTGCCGCCCATCTTGACCGAGGCGAAGCCCAGCGATGACGTGGGATTCCGCAAAAGCAGCACGACCGTCGCCATGGATTACGGCGAACTGACCCTGGAAGACGGGACGAAGCTGAATCTCTACGGCACGCCGGGCCAACGCCGCTTCGATTTCATGTGCCATATCCTCACCAAGGGCGCCCTGGGGTTGATCGTCCTGGTGAATAACTCCCTGCCCAATCCCTTGGAGGAGCTGGATTACTATCTCAACCTCAACGCCGATTTCCTCAAGAATCAACCGGCGGTGATTGGCGTCACTCATTTGGACGTGGCGACCACCCCGGATATATCCGATTATTATCAGTGCCTTAACGAGCGCGGTGAAAACTGGCCCGTGTTACGGGCCGATGCCCGCGAGCCGGGCGATGTGGTGCTGCTGATAAACGCCTTATTGTCAGTGCTGGAATATGGTTGACGGCTTGGCAGGGTAATATTACCTGTATTAACTCGGGGGTATCGTGGGATCCCCGGGGTGTCCGAACGCTAGAGTATCGCCGCCCTGTGAATTATCGGGACGAAAACGCGGTTATTGAACGATAATTACCGGATGGCATCGCCCCGAATTCCACCCAAAAGTTCGACCGGCAGACGAAAAAACCTATTCCGGGGCCGGTTGGTTAGGGAATGGCTTAGAAACTCCCGCGTTTCCGCATCGGGGACGTGCTGTGAAAGGGCTTGTAGCTCAGGCCGGAAGCACTTATTTTAGCCGTCACCTATGACAGATTTCTTTTCCCCGCTGTTCGCCATGGCCGGACTCTCGCCCGATGGGAGTGGAGCCTACCCGGCATGGCTACATGCTTCTTTTGATGCGCTCATCGCGCTGGTGTATGGGTTGACGGCTGGGTGTCTTTTTTTATTATCCAGGCGTCAACTTGAGCTTGCTCCTTACGCCAATCTTCTTCGGACTTCCGCCCTGCTCGCTATTTTTTGCGGCATCCCTTATTTGTTGGGCGTGCCCGGCTATTGGTATCCGAACGGCTGGCTGGCGCTAAGCCTCCGGGTATTGGTGGGCTTGTCCGCCATGGGCGCGGTCGCCGTGGCGGGGCGCTTGCTGTTCGGCTTGCTGTTCCCCTCGCCGGAAAAAAACACCTTCAGCGATGTGGGCCAGGAATTAAGCACCTTATTGGAACGGCACAAACAGACCGAGGACGAATTGCGCAAGCTGTCCCTGGCGGTCGAGCATAGCTCCAGCATGGTGCTCATCATCGACACCCAGGGCCGGGTGGAATATTGCAACCCGGCGTTCTGCAAAATCACCGGCTACACCGAAAAAGAGGTCCGGGGACGCCGCGCCTCCGTGCTGATGGCCAAGGAAACCGACCAGCATGTGTCCGTTGAGCTTTGGAACACCCTGAATCGGGGCGAAACCTGGGAAGGCGAATTGCTGGAGCGGAAAAAGAATGGCGACCTGTTTTGGTGCCTGAAATACTTCGCCCCCATCCGCAACGACGACGGCAAGACCACCCACTTCGTGGCGGTCTCCCACGACATCACCGAAGTGAAGAACTCGGAGGAGACCATCCGGCGGCTGGCCTATTACGACCCGCTCACCAGCTTGCCCAACCGCACCTTGTTCAAGCAGCGCCTAGAGCAGATTTTCCTCGCCGCCGGGCGTGACGGCACCTCGTTCGCGGTGATGTACCTGGACCTGGACCGCTTCAAGGACATCAACGACAGCCTGGGCCACGACTACGGCGATCAACTGCTGGTGGCGGTCGCCCAGCGCTTGCGGGAATGCGTGGGCGACAAGGATGTCATCGCCCGCTTAGGGGGCGACGAATTCGCCATCATCATGCCGGAGCTGCGCCATCAGAAAATCGCCGGGGCGGCGGCGGCGACCATCCAACAAGCCTTGAGCCGGCCCTTCGCCCTGGGTGGACACGATTTGTTTGTGACCGCCAGCCTCGGCATCAGCCTGTACCCCAACGACCATTCCGACGTGGACCATCTCATCAAGATGGCCGACTCCGCCATGTACAACGCCAAGGACATGGGCCGCAACCAGTTCCAGTATTACAACGAACTGCCCAAGATCGTGCCAGTGGAGCAGCTTTCCCTGCAAAACGACCTGCGCTTCGCCTTGGAGCGGAACGAGCTGCAAGTCTATTACCAGCCCAAGTTCGAAATGGACAGCGAGCAGTGCCACTCGGTGGAGGCGTTGCTGCGCTGGCGGCATCCGTCGCGGGGCATGGTCTCGCCGGGCCGGTTCATTCCCATCGCCGAGCAGACCGGGCTGATCGGTCCCATCGGCGAATGGCTGCTGCGGGCGGTCAGCGCCCAGATCAAGAAATGGAAGTCCGAAGGCATCGACCTGTCGGTGGCGATCAACCTGTCGGCCCAGCAATTCCGCCAGAAGAACCTGCTGAGCCGCATCGACGCCATTCTGGAAGAAACCGGCGTGGACCGGACCCGCCTGGAATTTGAAATCACCGAGTCCGCCGTCATGGGCAATCCCGAGCAGACCGCCGAAATCATGCGCAGCCTGAAGCAGCGCGGCGTGTCGCTGGCCATCGACGACTTCGGCACCGGCTATTCCTCGCTGAGTTATCTCCGCATGTTCCCGGTGGATATCCTCAAGATCGACCAATCCTTCGTGCGGGACATCGGCACGCCTTCAGGCGACACCCGCATTGTCCGGGCCATCGCCGCCCTGGCCCACAGCCTGGAACTGACGGTCGTGGCGGAGGGCGTGGAAACCCGGGCGCAGTTGGAGTTTCTCAGGCAACTTAATTGCGATTTGATCCAAGGCTACTACTACAGCCCGCCCCTGCCCGCCAACGATTTGATCGACCGGCTCAACGCCATTAAGAAGGGCGGCGTTGGTAAGCAAGTCGCCATGGGCTGAACCACGAGCGGTTTTGTTAGACGGCCCCGGCCAAATCCTTACATGCTCCGGCCATTCTGCGATACGATTGCCAAGCCAAGCTTTCAGCCCACCATGACTCATACCGCCATGCTCGACACCACCACCTTGAACGACCTCGCCAAACGCCTCGCCGAAGCCATCCCCGCCGATGTGCGGCTCTTCAAAAGCGACATGGAGAAGAATTTCCACGCCATCCTGCAAGCCTCGTTCAGCAAAATGAACTTGGTCAGCCGGGAGGAATTCGATGTCCAACGGGCCGTGCTGGCCCGCACCCGCGAGCAACTGGCAGCGCTGGAGGCTCGGATCGCCGAGTTGGAAAAGCAAACGCTGGCTCCTTGATCCGGGACGGGGGATAGCGCCATGTCCTTGGCTATTGTTTACACCCGTGGTCGGCAAGGCATCCACGCGCCGCTGGTCACGGTCGAGGTCCATATTTCCAACGGCCTGCCCAGCCTCTCGCTGGTGGGCCTGCCGGAAACCGCCGTGAAGGAGAGCAAGGACCGCGTGCGCGGCGCTTTGCTCAACTCTAATTTCGAATTCCCGCTGCAACGCATCACCGTCAACATGGCGCCCGCCGACATTCCCAAGGAGGGCGGGCGGTTCGATCTCGCCATCGCCCTGGGGATTCTGGCGGCGTCCGGCCAATTGCGCACCGCGCCGCTGCTGGATGTGGAGTGCGTGGGCGAACTGTCCTTGGGCGGCGAGCTGCGCCCGGTGGCGGGCGTGCTGCCGGTGGCGATCCAGGCCCGCAACGCCGGTCGGGCGCTGCTGGTGCCCCGCGAGAACGCCGCCGAAGCCGCTCTGGTGGAAGACGTGAACATCCTGCCCGCCGGTCATTTGCTGGAGGTCTGCGCTCACCTCAACGGCCAGCGCCGGATCGAGTTCGAGCCTATCGAGCCGCTGGAATCCGATGGGGTGGACGTGCCCGATTTCGCCGATGTGCATGGGCATTACCACGCCAAACGCGCCCTGGAGGTCGCCGCCGTGGGTCGCCACAACTTGTTGATGCTGGGACCGCCGGGCACCGGCAAATCCATGTTGGCCTCGCGTTTGCCCGGCATCATGCCGCCGCTCAGCGATGATGAAGCCCTGGAAAGCGCGGCCATTGCCTCAGTCAGCGAGGTGCCGTTCGATCCGCGCCATTGGCGGCGTCCGCCTTTCCGCTCCCCGCATCACACCGCGTCCGCCCCGGCCCTGGTGGGTGGCGGCGGCAATCCGAAGCCGGGTGAGGTGTCCCTCGCGACCAATGGTGTCTTGTTCTTGGATGAACTGCCCGAATTCGACCGCAAGGTGCTGGAAGTGCTGCGCGAACCCCTGGAAACCGGCTCCATCACCATTTCCCGCGCCGCCCGGCAGGTGGACTTCCCGGCCCGCTTCCAACTGGTCGCGGCCATGAATCCCTGTCCCTGCGGCTATCTCGGCGACGCCACCGGGCGTTGCCGCTGCACCGCCGAGCAGGTCTTGCGCTACCGGGCCAGGATTTCCGGCCCTTTGCTGGACCGCATCGACATGCACATTGAGGTGCCGAGGGTGTCCCATGAGATGCTGCGCCACGGCACGCCCGGCGGCGAGGAGTCCAGCGCCACCATCCGCGAGCGGGTGATGGCCGCCCGCCGCAAAGCGATGGAGCGCACGGGCCGACCCAATGCGTGGTTGAATCCCCAGCAAATCAAGCGGGTCTGCGCGGTCGGCGACGACGGCCATCGGCTCCTGGAAAGCGCCATCGAAAAACTGGGGCTATCGCACCGCGCCTATCACCGCATCCTCAAGCTGGCCCGCACCATCGCCGATTTGAACGGTGCCGAGCATATCGCCGTGCCACATCTGAGCGAGGCGATTGGCTATCGGCGACTGGATCGGATGGTCAGAACTGGAAAGGGCTGATCTTCTAGCGGTTCTATGGATGGGTTCCGCAAGCGCCACCCATCCTATTCATTGCAAGCGTATCCTGCCGAGATACGGGACGCGAACCGATCATTGCCCACGTATCCCGGTAAAATGGCGGACCATCCCCGCCCAATTCAACTTCCCCCATGCCCGACCTCAACCCCCAACAACACGCCGCCGTCATCACGGTGGATTGCCCGCTGCTGGTCCTCGCCGGGGCCGGTAGCGGCAAAACCAAGGTCATCACCGAGAAAATCGCCCACCTCATTAAACAGGGCACGCCCGCCCGGAACATCGCCGCCGTCACCTTCACCAACAAGGCGGCGCGGGAAATGAAAACGCGGGTGGGGAAGATCGTCGATGACAAGAATATCCGGGGGCTGACCGTCTCCACCTTCCACGCGCTCGGACTCGACATCGTGCGCCGGGAACACGCCGCGCTGGGCTTCAAGAAGGCCATTTCCATCTTCGATGAGCACGACCGGCTGGTGCTGGTGAAGGAACTCATCAAGCACGGCGCGGCGGCGGTGGATATCGACAAGGCGGAAGCCTATGCCTGGCAAATCAGCCGCTGGAAGAATCTGTTCATCACGCCGGAGCAGGCCGTGGACACGGGCGGCGTGATCGAGCCGGGCACGGCGCAGTTGTACGAGGCGTACTTTCGGCACATGAAATCCTATAACGCGGTGGATTTCGACGACCTAATTTTGCTGCCGGTGCTGCTGTTCCAGGATAAGCCGGACATCCTGGAGAAATGGCGCAACAAAATCCGCTATTTATTGGTGGACGAATACCAGGACACCAACCTGACCCAGTATCAAATGGTCAAGCTGCTGGCCGGGACGCTGGGCCGCTTCACCGTGGTGGGCGATGACGACCAATCCATTTATTCCTGGCGCGGGGCGCAGCCGGAGAATTTGGCGCAATTGCAGAAGGATTTTCCCCGGCTCAAGGTCATCAAGCTGGAACAGAATTACCGCTCCACCGGGCGCATCCTGAAAGCGGCGAATAAGCTCATCGCCAATAATCCGCATGTCTTCGAGAAGCGCCTGTGGAGCGCCTTCGGTCCCGGTGATTTGCTGCGGGTGTTGCACCACAAGAACGAAACCGCCGAAGCCCGGCAAGTCGCGTCTGATCTCATCCACCACAAGTTCCGCCACGCCACCCAGTTCCGGCATTACGCCATCCTGTACCGGGGCAATCACCAATCGAAGCTGTTCGAGCAGGCGTTGCGGGAAGCCGGCATTCCCTATCACATCAGCGGCGGCATGTCCTTCTTCGGCTATGCGGAAATCAAGGACGTCATGGCCTATCTGCGGCTGCTGGTGAACCCGGACGATGACGCGGCCTTCCTGCGGGTGGTCAATGTGCCGCGCCGGGAAATCGGCCCGGCCACGCTGGAAAAGCTCGGCACCTACGCCAACCGGCGACATATCAGCCTGTTCGCCGCCTGCCAAGAATTCGGCTTGAGCCAAGAACTTGGCGACGCCGCCCTAAACCGCTTGCAGCGCTTCTGCGGCCACTTGACCGATGTGGCCGATAGGGCAGGGCGGGGCGACACCTTCGCGGTGATCGACCAATTCATCGCCGATGTGGGCTACGAGAACTGGCTGCTCGAAAGCCTCGACAGCAAGGACGCCGCCCGCCGCAAGATGGGCCAAGTGCGGGAGTTGCTGGATTGGCTCAAGCGCATCGCCACGCAAGACGACGAGGCCAAGAAAAAGAGCCTCGCCGAAGTCGTCGCCCGCATCATGCTGCTGGACATCCTCGACCGCAATGAGGAGGAGAACACCAGCGACCGGGTTCACCTGATGACCTTGCACGCCGCGAAGGGCTTGGAGTTCCCTTATGTGTATCTGGTCGGCATGGAGGAGAACATCCTGCCGCACCAGACCAGCATCGACGAGGGCAACGTGGAAGAGGAACGCCGCTTGGCCTATGTGGGCATCACGCGGGCGCAGCGGCTGTTGACCTTGAGCTATTGCACCCACCGCAAACGCCATGGCGATATTGTGGAGTGCCAGCCCAGCCGCTTCCTGAGCGAGTTGCCGGAGGATGAGCTGGAATGGACCGCCCGCAAGGCGCTAGACCCGGAAACGAAGAAGGAGCGCGGTATGGCCCATTTGGCGAATATCCG
>NZ_JBTEKS010000020.1:0-25220 GCF_054333355.1 Methylomagnum sp.
AAACTGAATGTTTTCAATGATCGGGTAGGTTGGGGTGAGGCAAGAACCCCAACCTACCCGACCTGCTTAGCGGGCGGGCACCCCTGATCCCCCGCCGGGTTTGCTGGCGCTTTCTTCCGTGGCGGGGCCGGGAGCTTCCGCGCCTTCCCCGCTGTCGTCTTCGCCCGCTTCGGGCGGCAATTCGCCCGTGTCTTCCTCTTCGTTCAGGGGGGCGCCTTCGTCGCTGTCCTGATCGGGAGGCGGCGCGCGTTTGCTAACGGGTTGTGGAGGCTTGGGCAGGTTCAGCAATTGCCGGGAGGTCTCGCCGGTCAGCTCGTACTGCAAGCCCAGATCGGGCCGGGCCAGCACTAGGTCCGGCTCTTTCTGGGTGACGACGAACTCCACCGGATTGCCCTCCGCGAGGCCGATGCGCACCGTGTCGCCCTGGGCCGGGGCTTCCAGCCGCCGCACGTCGATGGCCCGCGCCGTGGTCCACAGGGTGGCGAGTTCGCCGAGGTCGGGTTTGGCGGCGTCGCCCGGTGGTTCGCGGGTCCATTTGCCGTCCTGGCCCAAGCTGGCTTTCAGGCCCGGAATCTGGATTTCCCGGACCTTGGCGGTTTCCGGCAAGAGCTTCTTGTCCACGTAGTCGGTGGCACCCGCCGTCAGGTGATGGAAGAAATCGTCGTTGACCAGATGCAAGGTCTCGCCGACTTGCACATAGCGGCGCATGTTGATGGGGTCGGAGCCGCCGAACAGCAAGGTGCTATTGCCCAGGATCAGCGTGGCCTTGGGCTTGTCCAGTTCGAACTTGGCGAGTTCCTCCGCCTTCACCGGGTAATCCGCCTCGCTGCTCGACTTGGCGATGTCGATGAGTTGCTGGACGCGAATTTCGTTGGCGGGCGCTTGGAATGGTGCCGTTAGCCGCCAGTGGCCGTCCTGTTTGCCGAACACGACGGTGTCCTTGTTTTTCAGCGTGATGGAGGTCAGCGTGTTCTCGTCCAGGGTAGCGATGGGCGTGGATTCGGTCGGCTTTTTGCCCGGCTCGAAAAAAGCCAGTGCGCCGAGGATCCCGACAGCCGCCAGCAACACCAGATTCAAGGTCAGTCTCGATTTCATACTCAGCGCCCCCGGCGTTTGAACCAGATCACGGCGCCCGCCCCGAACAGGGCAAGCGGCAGAACGAACAGGAAGCCCACGGCGATGGCGCCGGACGCGACGGGCGACAGATCGAGCTTCCGATCCGGTGCCGCCTTGCTGGGGATATTGATGAGGGCGTCGCCCCGGCTGAGCCATTGGACGATATTGACGCCCAGATCGAGATTGCCACCGTTGCCCAGATAGGAATTGGACAGGAAATCCCCATCGCCGACCACAACGATGCGTTGTTGGATTGGCTTGGCGTCTTCGGCTTTGTTTTCGCCGTCCGGCTTCTTCTCCGGTTTGCCCGGCTTGGGCGGATTGTCCTTGGCCGGTTCGGCGGGCTTGGGCGGCTCCGGCGGGACGACCTGACGGGTCAGGGCATAGCCGATGGTCAATGGCCCCTGGCGCTCGCCCTTATCCGCGTCGAACTTGATCTGGCCTTCGATGGGGCCGGTCTCGGTCCAGGAGCGGTCCAGCGTCTCCAGCAGCGGTTCCTGCTCGAACTCCCCGCCCTCGGTCTTGTCCAGCGCGGCGGCGGACGGGAACAGGCTCATTTGCTGAAAATTCAGGGTGATGGCATGGGCCGGGTACTCCGTCACCAGGGCGAAGGTGGGATCGTCTATCCCAAGCAATTGGGTGGAAGCGTCCACCACGATGCCGGACAGGAACTTAACGCCCAGTTGATCCGCCAAGGGCTGGAGTCCATGCAAATCGCCCGGATCGGCCAGCCACCAGAGGTTGCCGCCCTTCTTGATGTACGCCTGGATCAAGCTAATTTCGCCGGGCAGGAGATTGGCGCGGGGACCGGCCAGCACCAGCACGTCGGTGTTGTCGGGAATGGCCGGGTTGGAGACCAGGTTAATCATGGAAACCGTGATGCCCTTGCGCTCCAACTCGTCGGCGAATTGCTTCAAATCATGGTTTGCCTCGCCGCCGGGGGAGCGGTCGCCGTGGCCTTCCAGGAACACGACGTGGCGCTCCTTCGCGGTCGCCAGCCGTTGCAGCGCATTGGTCAGCGCGGTTTCGTTGGTTTCCTGGATTTTCTCCTGGCGGCCCTGGTAGTCCACCACCAGTTCGCCATCGACGGTGATGCCCAGTTGGCGGACCTTGTCGGGCTGGGTATCCGGGTTGACGAAGTTCAGCGCGACATCCTGTTTGTAGCGGCTGTAGCGCTCCACCGTGTCGCGGATCAGTTGGCGGGCCTGCTGGTTCTCCCGCGCATAGGCGGTGATCGTGACCGGCTCCTGCAACAGGTCCAACACCTTGCGGCTGGCGTCGGTCAAGGTGTGGCGATGGCTGGCGGTCCAGTCGAACTGCGTGGAATAGCGGGTGCTGAGCCAGCCGAGCAGGCCGACGATGGCCAGGAACAGCAGGCTGAAAAGGAGGTTTTGCAGGCGTAATTCGAGGTGGGTTTTGCGGTTGATCTTCATAGCTTTACTTTTGGAGCCGGTCGTTATCCAGGCGGTGAACGCTCAATACCAGGAAGGTGGCGATGAAGAGCAGGAAGTAAACCAGGTCGGTGGTGGACACCAGCCCTTTCAGCAGGCTTTCGTAGTGGCGCAGCAGGGAAAGATGTTCCAGCGCACCGCCCGCCTTGCCCGCCGAGCCGCCGGTCCAGTCGATGATCCACAGCAACAACAAGGCACCGAAGGTGCTGACCGCCGCGACGGTCGGCTGGCTGGCCAGGGTGGACATATACAAGCCCAGCGCCGCGAATCCGCCCAGCAGCAGCGTCAGCGCCAGGGTGCAGGCCACGAGTTTGCCGATGTCCAGCCCGCCGCCCACCAACAGGGACAGCGGCATGAGCAGGATCATTCCCACCATGATGAGCAGGAACGAGAACACGCCCAGGTATTTGCCGAGGACAATTTCCGTCATGGACACCGGCGCGGTGAACAGCAGGGAAAGCGTGCGGTTGCGGCGCTCCTCGCTAATCAGTCGCATGGTCAGCAGCGGCGTCACCAGCAGCAGGATCACCCCGGCGTTGCCGAACAGCGGCGCGACGATCAAATCGGTCACGCCCGGCGCGTCCGGCATACCGGCGATGCGGGCTTGCAGCGTCATGTAGTAATCGAGTTGGGCCAGGAACATATAGCTCAGAATGATCTGGATCACGCCCAGGATCGACCAGGCCAGGGGCGACAGGAACAGGGTGCGGAACTCCCGCCCCGCGATTGCGAAAGCCATCATTCGGCGTCCTCCTCAAGGCTGGGGGAATGGGTGGTGATGTCGATGAAGATTTCCTCCATGCTGCGCCGCTCGGAGGCCAATTCCCGCAAGCCCCAGCCGGATGAAACCACGACCTCGGCCAGCCGTTCCGATGGGCTTCGGTCCCGGTCGTGGAAGACGCGGTAGCGCCTTTCTCCCAAGTCGTCGATTTTTTGCACGCCGTCGATGAAGGACAGGCGTTCCAGATCGGGCGCGTCGCGGGTTGCTATGACGAGGCTGGAGGCCCGCATCTGCTGCTCCAGCCCCTCGATGCTGTCGTTCAGCACCAAGCGCCCCCGGTGGATGATCTGCACCCAGGTACAGCTTTCCTGGACTTCCGGCAGGATGTGGGTGGACAGGATCACGCCATGCTCCTGGCCCAAGTCGCGGATCAATTCGCGGATTTCGCGAATCTGGATCGGGTCCAGGCCCACGGTCGGCTCGTCGAGGATGATGACGGCGGGCATGTGGATGATGGCCTGCGCGATGCCCACCCGCTGCTGATAGCCCTTGGACAGATTCCCAATCAGCCGCCCGCCCACTTCGGTGAGTCCGCAGCGCTCCTTGGCCTGGTCCAGCGCGGACTGGTGCTTGGGCTTGGCGAGGCCGTGCAGTTTCGCGCAGTACAACAGGTATTCATCGACGGTCAGCTCCCGGTAAACCGGCGGGATTTCCGGCAGATAGCCGAGTTCCCGCTTGGCCTCCTTGGGGTTGTCCAAGATGTCGATCCCGTTGATGAGGATTTGCCCGGAGGTGGGGGCGAGGTTCCCGCAGATCATCTGCATGGTGGACGACTTGCCCGCGCCGTTGGGGCCGAGGAAGCCTAAGATTTCGCCCTTGGTCAGGGTGAAGGAGACGTTATCCACGGCGCAATAATCGCCGTAATAACGGGTCAGTTGATCGACTTGAATCAGTGCGGTCATCGTGGCTGAGTGCTTACGGTTGGAAAGGCATGAAGGGTGAAACCGGCTGTCGGTCGTGGGCCGGTAAGATACAAAACTTTTTTGGGGGAGTACAAACGGGGGAGGGCGTGGTTTCGCTTGTTCCCGAGCCGGAGCTTGGGTGGTCGGTTCTGAAGTCTATGGCTTCCCCGGCCTATATTGCTCGACGCCGTGGACGGCGGTTTCCAATGTGGGACTTTACGATGGAAGCTGTCGGTTTTATTTACATTTGTCTGTCCGCCTTTCGGTGGATATTGGTAGGTGCATGAAATAAAAGCTTATTTATTTAGGCGTGATTTATGCTTTTGACGGGATGGGAAAGGAATTAACGCTGTCATGTGACAGAGTTGCTGACCCGCCTCGACCTTGAGTGAGCGCTTCCGTAGCCTAGCTCAGGTCTGGGCTTCCTTAAGCCACCTACTCGAAAGGGAAATTCATGAACTTGAAAAATATCCTCATCGCGGCCGCCCTCGGCCTTACCTTCGCCATACCGCAGGCCGAAGCGGCGCTGTTCAACTTCTCCTATACCAGCGGCGTGGGCACGCTTGCCGGGACGCTGGACGGCACCCTGCAAGCCGACAACAACACCGTGTTCGTCAACTCGGTACTCGATTTTGCTACCTTTGACGGCGTTTCTGGACCTTCGTTGCCGTCCATCGTCTCAGCAAGCGATTTCATTGGCGCGTCGGGCATTCTGGCAACCCTGAGCCTCGACGGTTCGGTCATGGATTTCTGTGCCGCCATAACGACATGCAGCGATGATGGGTTTGGCTTTGTACCTGCTGGACTGGTGGGTAACCCTTCAGTCTTGCACGTGTCCGGCGTGTCGTTCGGAAACATCGATGAAGTCTACAACTCCGCCAACTGGAGCATGAGCGCCGTGCCGGTCCCGGCTACCCTGCCGCTGCTGGCCATTGGTGGCGCGGCGCTGGTGGCCCGCCGCCGCAAGACCGCTTAATTCCCGCTGGGATTTCGCCGAACTAAAGACGCCGGACGGTTCGCGCCGTCCGGCGTTTTTTGTGCCCGGAAAAAAGTTGACCCGCCCCGGCAATTACTTTACATAGGCGAGGGGGTCCGGGACGGGGCGATAGGGCGCTTGTCAATCAGCCAGCTAGACACAAAATGGTTCTCGCCGGTGGCGCGGACGGCTTCGCCGGATCGTGGCTGCTTGCGGGATTTTTTTGTGCCTATAGCCCTGTACGTCGGGTTGTAGGTCGGGCTTTAGCCCGACATCCAAGACCGTCGGAAGGATCGGGCTAAAGCCCGACCTACAGACGATTTTGCCCCTGCCCCGGATGCTTGCCAACCCGCCCCCCGTGGGCGAATCACAACCCAAAACAGGAAAACTTCCTATGCGAATTGGTGTACCCAAAGAAATCCACGCGGGCGAGAAGCGCGTGGCGACCGTGCCGGAGGTGGCCGAGAAGCTCATCAAGCTGGGCTTCTCCGTCACGGTGGAAAGCGGGGCCGGTGTCGGCGCCAACTTTTCCGACGATTGCTACCGGGAAGCCGGCTGCGACATCGCCGAATCCGCCGACGCCGTGTGGGCCGAATCGGACATCGTGCTGAAAGTGCGCGGCCCGCAGCCCTCCGAAGTCGAGAAGCTCAAGGCAGGCGCCAGCCTCGTCAGCTTCCTGTGGCCCGCGCAGAATCCCGAATTGCTGGAAAGCCTCGCTGCCAAGCAAGCCACCGTGCTGGCGATGGACAGCGTGCCGCGCATTTCCCGCGCCCAGAAGCTCGACGCCCTGAGTTCCATGGCGAACATCGCCGGGTATCGCGCCGTGGTCGAAGCCGCTCATCAGTTCGGGCGCTTCTTCACCGGGCAGGTGACGGCGGCGGGCAAGGTGCCGCCCGCCAAGGTGTTCATCATTGGCGTGGGCGTGGCGGGATTAGCCGCCATCGGCGCCGCCAACGGCTTGGGCGCCATCGTCCGGGCTTCCGATACCCGGCCCGAGGTGAAGGATCAAGTCAAATCCATGGGCGCTGAGTTCGTGGACGTGGAGTATCAGGAGGAAGGCTCCACCGCGGGCGGCTACGCCAAGGTGATGAGCGAGGGCTATCAGAAAGCCCAGCGGGAAATGTACGCCCGCCAAGCCATGGACGTGGACATCATCATCACCACCGCGCTGATTCCGGGCAAACCCGCGCCCCGGCTCATCACCGCCGGGATGGTGGAATCCATGAAGCCCGGCAGCGTCATCGTCGATCTCGCCGCCGAGCAGGGCGGCAACTGCGAACTGACCGTGCCCGGCGAAATCGTGGTCCGCCACGGCGTTTCCATCATCGGCTACACCGACCTCCCCAGCCGCTTGGCCCGCCAGTCCTCCACTCTCTACGCCACCAACCTGCTGCGCTTGCTGGAGGAACTCTGCAAGGCGAAGGACGGCAACGCCGTCGTCAACATGGACGACGAAATGATCCGGGGCGCGACCGTCGTGAAGGATGGCTCCATCACTTGGCCGCCACCGCCCATCGCCGTGTCCGCCGCGCCCAAGGTCGGGGCCACCGCCGCGCCGCCCGTCGTCAAGGAACCCAAGAAGCCGCTGCTGCCCGCCTGGGCTTCGACCACGCTGAATATCGCGCTGGCCGGTCTGGTGTTCTGGTGGGTGGGCGCCAACGCGCCCGCCGCCTTCCTGGCGCATTTCACCGTGTTCGTGCTGGCCTGCTTCGTGGGCTACATGGTCATCTGGAACGTCACCCCGGCCCTGCACACTCCGCTGATGAGCGTCACCAACGCCATTTCCAGCATCATCGCCATCGGTGCCTTGATTCAGGTGTCCTCGCCCGGCGCGTTCATTTTGATTCTGGCCGGACTCGCCATCGTGCTGACTTCGATCAACATGGCGGGCGGCTTCTGGGTCACCCAGCGCATGCTGAGCATGTTCAGAAAATAAGCGGAGAAAACAACAATGTCCGAAGGATTAGTAACCGTCTCTTATATCGCCGCCACCATCCTGTTCATTCTGAGCCTTGGGGGTCTCTCGAATCCTGAAACCGCCCGGCGCGGCAACCTGTACGGCATCATGGGCATGGCGATTGCCATCCTGGCGACCGTCACCGGGCCGAAAGTGACCAGCTACGTGCCCATCGTCATCGCCATGGCGATAGGCGGCGGCATCGGCATCTATGCCGCCCGCAAGGTCAAGATGACCGAAATGCCGGAACTGGTGGCGCTCATGCACAGCCTGGTCGGTTTGGCCGCCGTGCTGGTGGGCTATGCCAACTACATCGACCCCACCGCCGCCCTGACCGGCGTGGAGAAAACCATCCACGAGGTGGAAATCTACGTCGGCGTCCTCATCGGGGCCGTGACCTTCTCCGGGTCCATCATCGCGTTCGGCAAGCTGTCCGGGAAAATCGGCGGCAAGCCGCTGATGTTGCCCGCTCGTCACTGGTTAAACCTGACTTTGCTGGTGCTGGCGATTGGGCTGGGCAAGTGGTTCTTGGGGTTCGAGAACCACGCGGGCCTCTTCCCGCTGATTCTGATGACACTCGTCGCGCTGGCCTTCGGCGTCCACATGGTGATGGCGATTGGCGGCGCGGATATGCCCGTGGTCGTGTCCATGCTCAACAGCTATTCGGGCTGGGCGGCGTCGGCGACCGGCTTCATGTTGAACAATGACCTGTTGATCGTGACTGGCGCGTTGGTGGGTTCGTCGGGCGCGATTCTGTCCTACATCATGTGCCGCGCCATGAACCGGCATTTCGTGTCGGTCATCGCGGGCGGCTTCGGCACGGGCGGCGGCACGGCCCCGGCGGCGGGTGCTCAGCCGGAAGGCGAGGTGCAGCCGATCAATTCGGAGGAAACCGCCGAGTTGCTGCGGAATGCGTCGAATGTGGTGCTGGTGCCGGGTTACGGCATGGCGGTGGCGCAGGCGCAGCATACGGTGTACGAGATCACCAAGCTGCTGCGGGAGAAGGGGA
Organism: Methylomagnum sp.; assembly: GCF_054333355.1. Classification (NCBI taxonomy): domain Bacteria; kingdom Pseudomonadati; phylum Pseudomonadota; class Gammaproteobacteria; order Methylococcales; family Methylococcaceae; genus Methylomagnum; species Methylomagnum sp. The sequence goes on from NZ_JBTEKS010000020.1 coordinate 8,193, forward strand.
TTAATGTGCGGTTCGCCATTCATCCGGTGGCGGGGCGGATGCCGGGCCACATGAACGTGCTGTTGGCGGAGGCGCGGGTGCCTTATGACATCGTGCTGGAAATGGACGAGATCAACGAGGATTTCCCGGAGACCGATGTGGCGATGGTGATTGGGGCCAATGACATCGTGAATCCCGGCGCGCAGGAAGACCCGAACAGCCCGATTGCCGGGATGCCGGTGTTGGAGGTGTGGAAGGCGAAGACGTCGATTGTGATGAAGCGGTCGATGGCGTCAGGTTATGCGGGGGTGGATAACCCGCTGTTCTATAAGGAGAACAATCGGATGTTGTTCGGGGATGCCAAGAAGATGTTGGATGAGGTTTTGAAGCATCTTCAGGGTTGATTATTGACTACCTTAGGATGTGCCGATTTAGTTGCGATTGCTGAGCTTCGCGGATTCGGCACATCCTGCGGTTTTAGGTAAGTCGATGCTAGTGTCAATCAATACGATATATCGTTTGAAAGAGTGATTTTTTAACGAAGTTTAAAACGCGGCGTGATATTCCAGAAAAATAATAGAGAAAAACTATGGCATCAATAAATATTTCAGATTCTGTTTGGGACTCAAGGGTGCAGGTGTTATGGGTTGCAGTTGCCCTTTTATATTCATTTTCTGATGATAAGGTTCTTGGAAATAAAGGATTATCATCGTTCATAATTTTAATGGGCGGAGGTCTTGTTTTTTTTCTCATAATACATGTCTTGGTGTGTGGGATGATGGATAGAACTCGACAAACATTAATGGTTGCTCTAACGGCAAGCTCTGTTCTTATATATCAATCTGCGGCAAAATTTAAAGATTATGGTGACGCATTTTTCGCCTCCATTTTTGCCTTATTGGTGGCGACATTGTTATGGATGCCTGATAATTATAAAAAACGGAATAGGTTGATGGTAAATTCCATAGTTATAATGGCGCTTATCTTGTGGGTATCGCTGATTCAACTCGGAACCACAGTATTATCAAAATTAATTTTGAAGGCTCTGCAAGAACCGGATAATTATATGATTTATGGACCACAAGGCGTCGGTGCTTTTTATGCGTTAGGGATTGGAATAATTTTGGGCTGTCAAATGTTGCCACTAAATAAATCAGACTCCAAATCCCGCACGCTACAGGATAAAATAATTTTGCGTAGATCAATTTTTTTGGGGCTAAGTGCTAGTGTGGTTGGCTATTTTATAGAAGATAAAATAATCAAGACATTTAATGACAATATTTGCTGGGCTTTGGCTGTGACTATAATTTTTGCCTCAGCAACCATGCCGATCTGTGTTTTAGGATTTAAACAGTTTTTTGTGGATAGAAAGAAAGCTTTCTTCGGTATAAAAAATAGATATTTCAGTTTTTTTCTAATTTTGTTAGCTATTGGTTTGTATTCAACCGAAATAATACAGGTGTATTTTTCAATGAATTATATTGATGGCTTTACTTCCTGGAAGCGATTTATATATGTCGAAGGCTTATCAGTTTTAGGGCTATATTTTTCGTTGGTAAGTTGGGGGGTGGCAGCGGATAAAGCGTGCTCTAAGTTTCGGGGCCAGCTATTGAACTGGATGCAATAGACGCTAGCAAGCGTAGCCCGAATGAAGCGCCGCGAAATCCGGGATGATCGTGGCACCGAGCTACCCGGATTCCGCAAAGCTCTATCCGGGCTATGGGTATTAAGTGGATGGTATGTCACGGTTTGTGCTGGTTCCCAACTTCCAGGTTGGGAACCCAAGTCTTGGAGGCTTTAGCTTCCCGCGCCGACAATACGGGAAGCTAGAGCCTGGAAACGAGTAAAACAAAATTAAGAAAATACCCCCATGCGGTATACCTTCATTGAATTACCACCTTTCGCCGCACTGCGGGATGAATTATTCGAGGATGACGAATTCGCCGACTTCCAAGCCTACCTCTGCCAAAACCCCGAAGCGGGCGACGTGATACCACAAACTAACGGATGCCGAAAAATACGCTGGCGGGCGCAAGGAAAAGGCAAACGAGGTGGAGCAAGGGTAATCTACTTCCTCCGCAATGCGGCGGGACAAATTGTGCTGGTGGCGGTCTATGGAAAAAACGAGCGGGCCGATGTGCCCCGCGATTGGCTACGAAAACTGAAAGAGAGGTATGAAGATGAGCCGGGCTAAAAAACTCCTACAAACCTATATGGCTGAGTTGGAAACTGGAACTTCGCTACCTTGGGCGCGTAAAACGGAATTCACCGAATTGCCGGACGGCTCGATGCGGCGAGTCGTCACAAACTCTGACGGCGCGGTGGAAATAGATGAAACTATCACCGCAGAACGCTGGAAACTTGCTGAAAATAGGGCTTTGGCCGAACAAGCTTTGCCTGAGGAACGAGCCAATCGTGGCAGCCGGGAAAAGTTCGTGCGGGCACTATCTAAATCGCCGAACGTACCGCCGGATGAGTTTGATCGGCTATAACACATGGCTATGATTCGTGGTCTGTCTGAAAAAGGAAGATATAGGCGATTTCTCCGGCGATGATGTGAATCTAGGCGGTAATCCAAGAAGACGCCGGAAACGGCATGATGCGGATTATCGACGAATCCGGTGAAGATTATTTATACCCGGCGGCGTGGTTTGAGCCAGTGGCAATAGGGGAAACGGCGGCGCTTCGGCTTCACCAAGTTTTGAGCGAGGCTGCATAAATTTGTGCTCAGCAAGCGTAGCCCGGATGAAGCGCAGCGAAATCCGGGATGACCGTGGCACCGAGCTACCCTGATTCCGCAAAGCTCCATCCGGGCTACGGGTATTGGGTGGATGGTATGTCACGGTATGTGCTGGTTCCCAACCTCCAGGTTGGGAACCCAAGTTTTGGAAACTCTAGCTTCCCGAGCCGACAATACGGGAAGCTAGAGCTTGGGAACAAGCGAAAAACCAAATAACTGAGGAAATATACTTTATGACAACCATACAGATTGATTTACCCGACGCCACCGCACAGGCCGCCCGCGACGCCGGACTTTTAACCTCATGGGCACTCGAACGGTTAATACTCGATGCGTTGCGGCGGCGGCAAGCGGCGGAGCGGTTATTAACCGTCGCCGATTCCGTCAGTGACGCAGGGATTGAACCCATGCCCATGGAAGACATCGGCGCTGAAATCAAAGCGGTCCGCACCGATAGGCGCACCCGTGCGGCTGCTAATTGATACTAATGTGTTGCTGTCCGGGATACTTTGGAAAGGCGCACCCCATCACCTATTAGCGAAAATCCGGGACGGTGAAGCCACCTTAATTACCTGCGCTGATTTAATAGAAGAATTGGCGGAAGTCATTGCACGCCCCACGTTTTCCGCAATCCTAACCCGGTCAAACTTAACGGCAGAAAATATCGTGCATGATATAAACCTATTGGCGGAAATCGTAGTGCCGATTCCCTTGGCGAACCCAGCATGTCGTGATCCCGACGACGACATAGTGTTAGCAACAGCGCTGACGGGACAAGTTGATTTAATCGTATCGGGTGATGCTGACTTACTCGATTTGAGGCAATTCCAACTTATTCCAATTGTGGGTGCCGCCGAAGCAATCCATAGATTATCGGTATAGCCGGGATGGAGCCTTCATACTCCAGGTTGGGAACCCAAGTCTTGGAAGCGCTAGCTTCCCGAGCCGACAATACGGGTAGCTAGAAATAGCATGGCTTATTTGCTGGGCCTTAGTTTCGTTTCTTATGCCGGATAACAAAATGAAAATAATCGGCACCATCACACAAATAGAAACCATTGCCGAAAATCATGGTATCCGAGAACTCGCCAATCTCCGGCAGCGTTACAGCGACGGCAATTGGAGGAAAAAGAAAGGCATTGCCTTGGTCCAACTCGATAACGGCACTATGGCGCGGGCCGAAATCCATTGGTACGAAGCCCATGGCATCGGCAAAGTCAAAATGAAGGTGAAACAATGGCTATGAAATTCGTGGTCTGTCTGAAAAAGGAAGATATGGGCGATTTCTCCGGTGAGGATGTCAATTTAGGCCGACTTTACGAAGTAATCCAAGAAGACGCCGGAAACGGCATGATGCGGATTATCGACGAATCCGGCGAAGATTATTTATACCCGGCGGCGTGGTTTGAGCCAGTGGCAATGGAGGAAACAGCGGCGCTTCGGCTTCATCAAGTTTTGAGCGAAGCCGCGTAGTTTGCTGGTTCCCAACCTCCAGGCTGGGAACCCAAGTCTTGGAGAGCCTCTAGCTTCCCGAGCCGACAATACGGGAAGCTAGAAGCTCTCCAAAATCGCATTTCCAATTAATCTGTTCGACAACACGAGGAAAACCATGGATGCAATTACCGCCCGGCAAGCCAGTCAAAATCTCGACGGCTTAATCGAAAAAGTCATCGCCAATATTGAACCCACCATCGTATGCAACGACCAAGGCCACAAAGCCGTACTCATGTCATTGGATGAATTTAATTCCTGGCAGGAGACCTTATATTTATTATCCAGCCCAGCAAACGCCGAACATTTGCGCCGCTCCATGGAAGAAGCCCGTGCCGGAAAGGTTATGGAAAAGGCGCTGATTGAATTATGAAGCTGACATTCACCGAGAGCGGATGGGCAGACTATTTATGGGTACAGGAACACGATAAGGATTTGTTAAAAAGAACCAACACGCTTATCAAAGATGTAATGCGAAACCCGTTTCAAGGAGTTGGCAAACCGGAACCATTGAAAGCCAATCTATCCGGGGCGTGGTCGAGAAGGATAAATTCCGAACATCGGCTGGTTTATACCGTGTCGGAAGATGCGATTCTAATCCTGTCCTGCCGGTTTCATTATCGGAAATAGCCAATACTGTTGTACTGGTTCCCAACCTCCAGGTTGGGAACTACGGTGAGTCGCTGGGATATGACGGCTTCGGTGCAAAATTCCAAACGGTGCGAACATTTGGATATTTAGGTATGGTTTCATCCCGCGTAACTAGCCAAGCATCATAATGCTGTGCGGTGGCTATAATAATGCGATCAGCCGGGTCTTTATGAGTGTGCGGAAGATCGACTGAGGCGTGCAATAAGGTGGGATTTACGGGGAGACAAACGATTCCAGCATGATTTAATGCCAAATCAAACCATCTGGGCAATGGCACCGGCAATGTTAATACCCCTTTCTTCACAAGCTGCGAAATTTCCAGGCACGAAATTATCGAGACTGCGAGTATGTCTTCCGATTCTTCGATCCAGCGGCGGACTTCGGGGGTGAGGTTCGGACCTAACTCCGGGTGCAGCCAGCGCGTCCATGCATGGGTATCAAGCAGAATCATTGTGTGCTTCCATTTCATCTGCAAGCATATTCCAATCGCTTTCCGGGATAACTTGGCCGATGTCATCGCCGTGGAGTTGTGCGCCCTGCCAGGCCAGTTCGGCGGGAGGCATTCTGCGAGTGCGGCGGGGGTTATGTTCCTTGCGAAGCAAAATAACCTCGACTTCCTCATTCGGGGATAATACCGGCAGGCCGGTTAATTTGCCTTGGCTGTCGGCGTGAAGCAGGATTTTTTCGGCGAACATGGCGGGTTCCTATGGGGTTGAAGGTTTCAGTCTAAAGCAACAGTTATGTAGTTATGTAGGTCGGGCATGTACTCATGCCCGACATTTCTGGGTAGCGTCTGTCATGGGTGCATGCCCACCTACTTGAGTGGGTTTTCCCATCGTTCCCACGGTCCCCGTGGGAACGCCTCCATGAACGCTCCGGCGTTCCATCCCACGGCGCGGGAGCGCCGCCCGATGCATTCCCACGCTGAGCATGGGAACGATTAAATTAGCTCTCGCTCTGCCCCACCACCACTTTCCAACTCGGCAATTGACTCAAGCAACCGCCTAGCATTAACAGGATTACTTAATAAATAGGCGGTTTCTTCAAGGGCGTTGTAATCATCAAGCGAAATCATCACCACCGGCTGCTCCGAATCGCGGGTTATAATAATAGGCTCATGATTATCACAAACGCGGCTCATCGTGCCGACCAAGTTAGCCCGAACCGTAGCATAGGCAATGGTATCCATAAGAATCTACCTGGACCTCAAGCGGTTCAAAAACATAAATATTGCACATGAAAACACCGCCCACGCGGTTATGTACTTGGCTAAATCCCCGCCTTCCGCTCAATCACATACATATATCTGACCAGCGTCCCCGCGTCGCCATGATCCTTAAACCAGCCATTTTCCGCCATCCGGGCCGTGAATAATAACTCATTCCCCTCGGCGGTGAACTCCGGCTGTAACGCCAACGCCAGATGATAATTCTTCAACCAATGATTGCGGACATTGGCGGTAAAGTCATGGTAAATATAGGAGAATCCCAGCGTATTCAACACCTCCCCTAGGCGGGTATGCTCGGGTAGCAAGTAATCCCCCATGAAATAAATCGTGTCGATGGACAGGATGGTGTCGTAGTTACCGCCGGGAATCTCGTCGTGAATCAAATCGACACAGGAGAATTCCAGCGGCACATTCTTACCCTGAATCCGTTCACGGGCTTGGCCGATGGCAACATCGGAATAATCCAGGCCGTGAACCCGACAACCGGAAGCCTGTTGCAGATATTCGGTGATGCGCCCGTTGGAGCAGCCGATTTCCAACACCTTTTCACCGGGCCTCAATAACGAAGCCAGAAACGCCATCTCCGCCGTGTCCATCATCCCGTGCTGGCATAAATCCCGGCCATAGACCTGCTCGCAATAACGGGCATGGGTCGGACTGGTATAAGCGCGGTGGAAATATTCGTCATACCATTCGTTGGAAAACATTTCGGCTTGCCCCATTCCGCTGGTATGGGACAAGAGTTGATTCATGCTTTCGTCCATCATCGTCTCCTATTTTTTTAGTATTAAGGTTTCCTGATTGGCAAGCTGCTTCCGTCAACCCAAATGAATCCGTCATTCCGGCAGGAGGGTTCGAAAACCTGGTTGAGAATATCCGCGCTCATGCCCCGGCCATCGTCCCGGTAGACGGGCGTGACCCGCTCGGGGGTGCGCGAGGCGCCGATGCGAATCAAGCCGCCGAGGCGATGCTGGCCGAAGCCATGCTGCACGGAATTGACCACGAGGTCGCTGCCCCGGAGTCGGCATTCCAGGCGGCAATGCCTCGCGGGCACCGGCGGCGCAGGATCGGGTAGGTTGGGATGAGGCAGAACCCCAACCTAACCGGATTCCTGTAGGGCGGGCATGTACTCATGCCCACCGAAACACCCCGCCATCAAGTTAAGGCTGCACTCTACCCAGTGGGAGAGGGCTCTTAACTTAATGGCCGCAGCCCTTTCAAAGTGGTTTACCGGGCTAACGAAGTCGGGTTATGTAAGCCCATGATTTTGCTGTGGCCCGTGTCAACGTTGGCAGCGCCTTACGCTTCGGTACAGAAAAATAGTATTTGCAACTCATTGATTTGAAAAGGCTATTTTTACACTTTGAAAGGGCTGCTTAATGGCCGTGATTGGCTTCGACTCCGCTCAGCCAACGGGAACACCGGGCACCCGCAGCTTCCGGGAAGTTATTCCGACCAAATCCTAAATCCCATCACTGCCCCCTCCCCCGCCTTCTTCAAGCAATCCGCCAACTCCTGCGTAGGCGTCCAGCCGCATTGACCACCCGTCTGCCGCTCGCACCGGGCCGTGCGATAGCAGGCGTATTCGGAGCGCCATTCACAGGTGGAAGCCATGTCGGCCTGGTCCGAGCAAATCTGGCCGGAACAGCCGCCAACGTGGCAGGACTTGGGCGTGGCCGCGTCGACCGGCAGATAAAACTGATAAGCCACCAAGGACGGCGCCTTGCCCGCCGCGCCCTTCACCGTGCGATGGGTCGCCGCCAGCAAAATCCCGCCCGGTTGCGCCAGCCGCGCCAGCGCGGCGCTGGTCTTGGCCTCACCCGCCCCGGCCCCGCTCAGATCCAAACCGGCCACATCGCGCTTGGTCACGGTGTTGAGCTTTTCCTCCTGATAGGAACGGCAGGGCGCCGCGACGCAAACGGTGCCATTGGACGCCGCCCGGAAATATCCGCCACGGGGCGGCGTCTCGGAGGCGGCTTCCCAGGCTTCCGTGGCGACGAACACGCCCAGGTTGCCGAAGTTGTCGAACGGCTTGCTTTGCAGGCCACCCCGCAGCAACAAGCGGCCCTCGCCCGCCAGGGCGCGCAACCCGGCCAATTGATCCGCGCTCAGGCCCAACGCGGACCCGTCGATTTCCGCCGCGTAGCACTCGGGCCGGTTCCGCCGGTCCGCGCAGCGGGTGACGGGCTTGTTCACCTGCTGCATGAAGACGCCGCCGCATAGCGGGGAAACACACTCGCGGTGGTCGGGCCGCACGCTGTAATAGGCCGGATCAGCCGCGGCTTGAGCCAGCCCGGGCAGGCACGCCGCCAGAAGCGCGAGAATGCGGATAAACATGGGAACCTCCTGTATCGTTTTATCGGCTCACGAACTAAAAACGGCGGAACACGTCCCGCGTTCCGCCGCTAGATTTTAACTTACCTGGCCCGAAGGCCCGCCGGTTAAGGTTTGGCGGGCGCGGACTCCGCTGGCTTGTCGGCCTGCGCGGCTTCGGCGGGCTTCGCGGGCGCGGCCTTGCGCTCGATCTTGGCGGTCTTCTTCCATTCCTCGATCTGCTGCTGGAACTTCTGGGTTTGCAGCATGTTGCGGACCTGCGGCTTCACCTGCTCGAAGTCCGGCGCTTGCTGGCGGCGGGCTTCTTCCCGCTGGATGACGTGCCAGCCGAATTGGGATTTAACCGGCTTGTCAGTGATCTGGCCATCCTTCAAGCCCTCCACCGCCGCCGCGAACTCGGGCACCAATTGCTGGGGCGAGAACCAGCCCAGTTCGCCGCCGTTCGGCTTGCTGCCGGTGTCGATGGACAGCTTCTTCGCCAAGTCCTCGAACTTGGCGCCCTTGCCCAGCTTGGCGATGACGCTCTGCGCCTCGGCTTCGGACGCCACCAGGATATGGCGAGCGCGGTATTCGGTCCCGCTCATGGCGGCGACCTTTTCGTCGTATTCCTTTTTGACTTCCGCGTCGGTGATGGGCGCCTTCTTGACGAAGTCCTCGGCAGCCAGTTGGGACAGCGCCACCCGCAGGTAGTTATCGGTCTTCTCCACGAAAGCCGGGTCGGCGGCCAAGTTTTGCTGCTCGGCGTGCTGCCGGACCAATTCGCGGGCAATCAGGTCATCAATCAGTTTGTCTTCGGGGATCTGCGCGCCGCCCTGACGGGGCATGGCGAGGGCGCTGCGCGGGATCGGCTTGCCGTTGACGGTGGCGACCACATCTTTGGGCGCGTAGCCGGCGGGCATGGCGCCCGTCGCCGTCACCAGGCTGCCGACGTTGGAGCCGCCTTGGCAACCGGCGAGCAACAGGGCGATGGCGATGTAGGGGGTTTTTCTCATTGCTGATTTTTCCTTGGATTGAGTGAAAAGGTTTCTTGCGACCAAGTAAAGGAGCGCCATTTTATACCGTCGCGGGGCGCGGGATCGCGCCCCGCACTTAGTTGGCGATGGTTGGACTCATCGCCCCGGCACACCGGTGAAGCTCTTCTCCAAGCTATGACACAGGTCGCAGGCGATGGGCGTGCCCGCCGCGATGCCGACCTTCTTGCCCTTCTCGTTGACGAACTCCCGGTCCACCGGCGTCTTCGACAGGCGGGTGCCCTTGTGGTCCGCGCCGTGGCAGGCGGCGCACTGGTCCTCGCCCTTGGCGCCGGGTTTCTTGGCGTAGTTGTTGTGCCAGCCGCCGATCACCCCGCCCTTCTTGTTGGGGGTGGAATCCACGGTGTCGCCGGGCGCCATTTTCCACCAGAACGGGTCGTTGATCGGGTGCATGCTGTGCGGCCCGCCGAGGATGCCGGCCACCGGGTCGCCGCTGTACACGCCGCCGTCCAAGTCGGCCTCGTTCTTGAAGCTGTCCGCCGTGTGGCAGACGTTGCACTCGTGGATCGTGCCGGTGTGGCCTTGCAGTTGCAGCGCGGTCACGTTGTCGTTGGCGCTGGGGTCGCGGTTGGGCCAGATGGCGTGGGCTGCGCCATGGCAGGCCGCGCAGGCGATGTTGCCGTGGGTGTCCTTGCCGAAGCGGTAAACCGGCGCATCGACCTTGGGTTGAACCTCTTTGTCGCCGTTCACCGAGTAGTAAGCGGTCGGGAACGATGCCTTGTAGTTGCCATGCGGGGCGCTGGTGAACCGCACCCGGTTGGGATTGTTGCGGTCCACGGCACGGGTGGTGGCCGACGGGTCGGCGGCGTCGAGGGCCTGCTTCATGACCCCGGCGCTGAAGAAGCCGTTCTTGCCATCCTTGCCCTGGTTGCCGTCGCCGATGTGGCAGGACGCGCAATCAGGATTGTCGAACCAGCCCACCCGGTAGTCGTTTTGGTGTCGGCCTCGCCCCGGCCAACGAGCCACCCGCGAAATCCCATTCATAAGTTAAAGGCAGCGCTTTCTTATCCTTGGTGGCGGCGGTGACTTGGAAGTGGGTTTCTGCCCCAACCTTTAAGGCGGCGCCGGATGCGGGCTGGTGATGGAGCAGGTCGGCGCCTGCAAGCACGCCTTGGGCGCGCCCTTCACCGCCAGCACGGCCTCGTCGGCCCCGGCCTGGACCCGCACCGCGCAGGGCGCGGCGGCCAGTCGGCGACCATTCACGTCGCAGAGTTCAGCCGTCTGAACAGTGGCCTTGTTGGTGCCCTTGACGATGAGCTGCTGGGTCTTCGGGAACCACGCGGCTTGACTGATGGCGACTTTGGACTTGGCCGCCTGCGCCGCGCCGGCGGGCAGCAGGGCCAGCGCCAGCACGGCGGTCAGGGCCGTTAGCAAGGGCGGACGCGGATACGCCTGGGGTGAGTGTCTGAACATGGAGTTTTCCTTATTGTTGGGGACAAATGCCCCGGTCGGGACATCCGGGGCGGGCAAGCAAGTTCCACACCCCCAACAGGAACACTCGATGACACGGGGATTGCCACTCAAAAGGGAATGGCCGGGCTTTGGGTGTGCGCCATATCGCTCGATTGACTGACGCTGAATAACACACGCCTAGAAACGAAACGGCGGGGCACATCGCCGCGCCCCGCCGCCATTGTCATTCACCGTCCGCCCCGGTGAGCCATCGAACTTATGGCGTATATCTAGGTAAAATCACGGCTTGCCACACCGCGAGAACTTGCCATGAAAACTCCCGTCCGGTTCGCCGCCTTCCTGCTCCTCTCCGTCGTTGGTCAAATAGTCCTGGCCGCCGACCCACCGACCAAGGCGCAAAAGCAATGCATCCTGGCCCTGCAAGCCGCTGGCGCCCAGGTGGCGACCGTGGCGAGCAACGACGCCGTGCGCTGCCTCCGCGACACCGCCAAAGGCAAGCTTTCGCCCTCCGTCACCGCCGCTTGTCTCGCCGCCGAGAGCAAAGCGCTACAACGCGCCAAGGCCAAGACCCGCGCCGCCGCCACCAAATCCTGCCGCGAGGCGCCCGGCTTCGGCCCGGCCAGCGCCGACAACGTGAATGCCGCGCTTGCCACCATCATCAACCCGACCGCGATTTTCGGCGACAACCTGGCCGCGACGCTCAAATCCTCAAAAACGGACCGGGCCGCGGCCAACTGCCAACTCGCCTTGGCTCAGGAACTCGGCACCTACGCCCGCACCGAAATCGCCGACTATGGCCGCTGCGCCAAGAACCTGCTGACCAAGAACAAAGCCACCTCCGCCGCCGACCTGGAAGCCTGCGTCGAAGCCGATTCCACCCCCCGGCGCAAGGCCCGCGCCGCCGCCGCCAAGCGTGTCACCGCCCAATGCAAAGGCGTGGCGGGCGCGACGGCGTTTCCCGGCCGGTGCGCCGACGCCTCGGGGGCCGACCTGGACGCTTGCCTGCTGGCGGAAAGCCACTGCCATACCTGCGAGGCGGTGAACGGCGCGGACCGGCTCAGCGCCCCCGGCCATCAATTCAAGGACGGCGTGGCGACCCACTATTGCGGCGACCGACCACAGACCACCCAATCCGTCGCCCGGCAATGGGACGAGCAAATCCTCGACGCCATCCGCATCGACACCCCGCGCCCGCCGGTCCACGCCCGCAACCTATTCCATCTTTCGGTCGCCATGTACGACGCCTGGGCCGCTTACGACGCCAAGGCCAAGCCGTACCTGACCACCGAGCGCCCCGCCTCGGCCAACCCGGCGCGGGACCGCGACATCGCCGTCAGCTTCGCCGCCTACCGGGTGCTGGCCGAGCGCTATTCCGAGAAACTGGCGCTAGGCTTTGAGACTTCCCAGCAGCGCTTCGCCAACCAGATGCACACGCTGGGACTCGATCCGCGCCACACCGCCACCAGCGGCGACGGCCCGGCGGCGCTGGGCAACCGCATCGCGGCGGCGGTCATCGCCCACGGCCTGATCGATGGCGCCAACGAATCCACCAACTACGACGATCCGACCTACCAGCCGGTGAACAAGCCCCTGATCGTGAAGCAGCCGGACATCGACCTCACCGATCCGACCGACCCGGCCTATCTCCTCGACCTCAACCGCTGGCAACCGCTGGCCTTGGACAAGACCGTCACCCAGAACGGCATCCCCCTGCCCGGCAAGGTCCAGAGCTTCATCGGCTCGCAATGGGGCGATGTGGAACCTTTCGCCATGACCAAGGCCGCGCCGGGCGACCTGTACCGCGACCCCGGCCCACAGCCCAGGCTCGGCGGTGCCGACGACGCCGTGTTCAAGGCGCAGGTACTCGAAGTCATCGAACTGGCGAGTCAATTGACGCCCGACGATCCGACGAGCATCGACATTTCGCCCGCGTCCTTGGGAAACAACCCGCTAGGCTCGAACGCGGGCAAGGGCCATCCGGTGAATCCCGTCACCGGCCAGCCGTATGCGCCGCAAACCGTGCTGCGGGGCGATTTCGGGCGGGTGCTGGCGGAGTTCTGGGCCGATGGCCCGACTTCGGAAACGCCGCCCGGCCACTGGAACGCCATCGCCAATGCCGTGGCCGACACGCCGGGCTTCGAGCGGCGCTTCGCGGGCATCGGCACCGCGCTGGAACCGCTGGAATGGGACATCAAGACCTACTTCGCCCTCAATGGCGCGGTGCATGACGCGGCCATCGCTGGCTGGGGCGCGAAGCGGAAATACGATGGCGTGCGGCCCATCACCATGGTCCGGGCCATGGCGAAGTACGGGCAATCATCCGACCCGCTGTTGCCCTCGTATAACCCGTTGGGATTGCCGCTCAAGCCCGGCCTGGTGGAACTCATTACCGCCGAAACCGCCGCGCCGGGCGGGCGTCATGCGGCCCTGGTCACGGCGGAAGCGGGCGGCGAGGTCGGCAACATCGCGGTGCTGTCCTGGCCCGGCAGTCCGGCGGACATCAAGGCCCAATACAGCGGGGTCCGCTGGGTGCTGGGCAAGGCGTGGGTGCCCTATCAGCGGGCGACCTTCGTCACCCCGGCTTTCCCCGGTTATTTCTCCGGCCATAGCGTGTTCAGCCGCTCGGCGGCGGAAGTGCTGGCGGGCATCACCGGCAGCCCCTATTTCCCGGGCGGGTTCCACGAGGGTTTCGCCGCCAAGCCGAACCAGTATTTGATCCACGAGCGGGGACCGTCGCAGGAAATCCGCCTGCAATGGGCCAGTTATTTCGATGCGTCGGACCAGGCGGGGCGGTCGCGGCTGTGGGGCGGCATCCATGTGGAAGCCGACGACTTCACCGGACGGCGGGTGGGGCGGGAGGTTGGATTGGCGGCGTTCGCCAAGGCGGTGGGGTATTTCGACGGCACGGCGGTGCCGTAATGAATGGTTCCCATGCGTTACGAGGCGATGCGGGGCGCGTGGGAATGAGCGGACTCCAGAGATATTTCCTAGCTCGGGTTATCCCGGATTCCGCGAAGCTCCATCCGGGCTATGCTGGCTGACTAAACACTTTTTTTGGTATTTCTGGTGCAAGCTTGCTAAAGGGAATTTGTCCAGTATAAGAAAAAATCTCGATTTTTTTATTTTCATACACTACCCATACTTCTTGAGCGCCTTTGCTTAAGTAAAGCTCAACCTTTTCTGCCATTTCCGCTTTTGAATTAGACGGGGATACAATTTCAATACACAGTTCTGGCGCTTTGGAATAGGGTGTGGCATAGCCAAATTCGGCGATAAATTCTGCGGAGGCCCAAGCCACATCAGCCACTTTGACGCCGTCGGAAGTTTGAATAGAGCATTCGGTGATGATTTCACCATTCGGCAGGGAGTTCCAAAGAATCCCGGATAAGCGCCCTTGAATATTGCCGTGATGGTTGGATGCCGGACTCATCAGCAGCTTGCCAAACTTATTGAGTTCAATTTTAAATGGCAGATTCTGCAATAAAGGATTATTGATAACTTCGGCCCATTCCATACTAGTATCCTCATCAAAAAATAAGGGAGAGGCATTGTTAATTCCAAGCCTTGGCATCTTATCCTATCCGTTCGGGAAGCTAGAAGCTCTCCAAGACTTGGGTTCCCAACCTGGAAGTTGGGAACCAGCACAAATATCTCTGGGTTCCAATCCAACCACCCGAGCCTGATTCACGATACCCGAGAGTATTTCGTAATAGGCCATCAAGCGTCCTTCTTCGTAGGCGGTGGAGGGCTGGATTTGTTCCGCGCGCGTAGTTGCTCCAAAGCTTCTTCCAGGATGAATCGGTAATCAGCTTGATCGGACATTTTCCTTTTGAATCCCCGCGTCGATTTCCGCCGCCGACCGGCGAAATTCCGGCGGAAGCGGGTTATCCCGGAGAAATTGCAGGATTCCCTCGGCGCTGCCCGGCTCGGACTCAAGCCGCGATTCCCGAAGCGGCAACAGCGTTAATACCGCCCGCGTCGGCGTCGCGACGTGAAGTTCTTCCAGGGAGCGAATTGCGCCGCCTGGTTCGACGATAACCTCAATCGCTTGCAACATACTCTTTTCTTCTGTCCGTTTTCAGGGAGTTTAAACCCGCTGCTTGAAATGTAGGCCGGATTGAAGCACCCGCGGAAACTCCGGCATTCCGGGACGCGGGTGGGCTGGAATTCCGCGAAGCGCCATCCCGGCCGGCTTGCGCGACGGGTCGGCGTAATCGCGTAGCCCGCCTTGCGGGAGGCCGACACCCACCCCGGAAAGCGGGTTACAGTGCGCGGCGGATAGCCAGAGGGTGGGCATGTATTTCCATGCCCACCGATTGGCTTATCCGCCGATTGTGGTGGGCATGAGTACATGCCCACCCTACCGGGCTGGGCTGGAATTCCGCGAAGCACCAGCCCAGCCTACAAGCCGGCTTACCCCGTGGTGCCCGCCGAAGGATCAAATACCTTCGATTTAGGGTCGAAACTACCTATTAAGCCTATTAGCCTTTCGAAACGCCGGTGGCTTGGACACATTCAATCGATAGCGACACGCGGGAAAGTAAACCGAAATTCTTAACTCCGCGCTCCCGTCGCAAGGAACTGGAGGAAACTCATGAAAACGCAAGAGACCCGATACCTGCGGAGATTCCTGCTCTGCGGGATCTTCCTGTATTTCGCGTGGGTCGGCACCGTCTCGGCGGGCGCGGTTGTGCCGTTTGAATTGCCGAATGCGCTCGCCGCTAGCGACGATGACTCGTCGGGTCCGGTGAACATCGGCTTTTCGATCAACTTCTTCGGCACCACCTACACTCAGATCTACGTCAACAACAACGGCAACGCGACCTTCGACGCGCCCCTGAGCACGTATACGCCCTTCGGCCTCACGGGAACGCGGCAGGTCATCATCGCTCCCCTCTTCGCCGATGTGGACACGCGCGCTCCGAACTCCCGGATCGTACGATTCGGCACCCCCGCCGGGAGGCCCGACCTCTTCGTCGTCGATTGGATCGAGGTCGGCTACTTCAGTGAGCACGACGACCGGCTGAACAGTTTCCAGCTCATCCTCCAGGACCTCGCCGCACTGCCCGAACACAGTCCCGGAGATTTCCAGATCATGTTCAACTACGACCATATCGCTTGGGAAACCGGGGATGCCAGCGGCGGAACCGGCGGGACCGGCGGCTCCACGGCCCGCGTCGGCTTCTCCAACGGCACCGGCCAGCCGGGAACCTTCTACGAGCTTCCCGGTTCCGGCCTGCCCTTTTATTTCCTGAGCAATGTCACCGGCCTCGTGCGCAACAGGCTGCCGGTGGCCGATGAGTCCCTGCCGGAGGGACGCTACCAGTTCAGCGTGAGAAACGGCATGGTCGATCAGGCCGACCTCGCAATCGCGGTGGAAGCTTCCAGGAAGGGCAGGAATCAGGTCAAATTCGACTTGGTGGTGCGCAATTTCAGCAAATTCAAAGCCGAGAACGTCCGCGTCGGGGGCCGAGTCCACGCGGAAAGCATCGCCTTTCCCCTTCAGATCGGTCCAATTTCTCCCGGCGGCTGTCAAGTGGATACGGATATTGCCGCCAGACCCTTTAGCTGCGACTTCCCCGTGATCGGATCCCAACAATCCAAAAGAATCCGGATCGTGGCGGGCGCCGAAAACCTCGAGAAAGTTTCCGCCGCGGTCGGCAGCGCCACCTTCGACCCGGACCTGTCGAACAACCACCACGAGGCATCCGCCCCCAAGCTTCTCGATCCCCAAGACTGCGCCGGGCAAGTCTTGAGCCGCTCGACGCCCGCATCCGTCCTGTACGAGCCGACGGCCACGGCGGCGGCCACGCAGACCCTCAAGCTCGCCATCATCAATGCCGGCAAGGACAAGGTCAAAATCCGCGGTATCGAACCGCTGGCGCCCGAGGACGGGGGGCCGCCGCCTTTTTCGATCACCGGGATCAGTCCGGAACTCCCCGTCGGCATCGCGCCGGGCGACGGCGAGGTTTTCCGGGTGCAAACGGTGCGGGGGTCGGGACTGCCGCCCAAGTCGGTGCAGCCACCCTACTTCAATATCCAATTCAAGTGCAAAAAGCCAAAGACGTGATGAACCCGTGTAGGCCGCGTGCGCCCCGCTGTTTACGGATATTTGCGCTCGTTCCCAAGCTCCAGCTTGGGAATGCGGTCTTGGAAGCTCT
>NZ_JBTEKS010000021.1:0-24703 GCF_054333355.1 Methylomagnum sp.
CAGTCCTTCGGCTTGCCCGGCGGGTCGGGTGACCAGCACGGTCAGGCCCGCCAGGGGAAGCGCGTCGCAATCCGCCATGGCTTATTCATAAAGCGATTTGAGGATGCGTTCCGCGCCGCGACTCAGCAGGTCGTCTGCCAAGGCCACGCCCAGGGCGTGCGCCTCGGTAGCGAACCCTTCGACTTCGCCCCGCACCGCCTCGCCGCCGTCGGGCAGCGCCACCAGCCCGCGCAGCCGGAGCCGGTCGCCGGACAATTCGGCGTGGCCCGCGATGGGGACTTGGCAACTGCCGTTCAAGCGCTGGTTGAAGGCGCGTTCCGCCGTCACGCAAATGGCAGTGGGGGCGTGGTGCAGCACGCTTAATAATTGGTTGACGCGGGCGTCATCACGGCGGCACTCAATCCCGATAGCGCCTTGACCGACGGCGGGCAGGCTGATCTCCGGGGCGAGGAATTCGGTGATGCGGTGGGCCAGCCCCAGCCTGATTAAGCCAGCGGCGGCGAGGATGATGGCGTCGTAGTTTTCGCTTGCCAGCTTGTCGAGCCGGGTGCCGACGTTGCCGCGCAAATTGAGTGTTTCGCAGCCGAGCAGGCGGAGTTTGAGTTGGCATTGTCGCCGCAGGCTGGAGGTGCCGATGCGGGCATTGTGCGGCAAATCGGCGAGGGAGGCATGGCGGTTCGACACAAAGGCGTCGCGGGGGTCTTCCCGTTCCAGGATGGCAGCGAGGTGCAGGCCGTCCGGGAGTTCGGCGGGCACATCCTTCATGGAATGGACCGCGAGGTCGGCTAACCCATCGAACATGCCTTGTTCTAGCTCCTTGACGAACAAGCCTTTGCCGCCGACTTTGGCGAGCGGGGCATCGAGGATTTTATCGCCACGGGTCACCATTTTGACCAGTTCCACCGCCAGGCCGGGATGGGCGGCGCGGAGGCGGTCGGCGACATGCTCGGCCTGCCAGAGGGCGAGCGGACTTTGGCGGGTGGCGATGCGGATGAGGTTGGACACGGGAGACCGGACTGTACGTAAATGGCCGCATTGTACCAGATAGGGATTCCCCCACGAATGGGCTAGGGAATTGGGTGGATGGACGAGGGAGGCGGCGGTTTTGAATATTTAACCTCCTTGCTCCAATTCACCCGCCCGCCGCTTCAACCAAGCCCGCACCGCGGGCAAATGGCGTCGGCTGACTTCCAGCGGCCCCGGCACGCCGTGCAGACGCAACCCCATGCCGCCATCGGGCAGTTTCGCAAGCCCGGCAATGCGCTCCGTCGCCACCAAGGCGTTCCGGTGGATACGCATGAAACCCTCGCCGAACTCCTGCTCCAAGGCCACCAGCGATTCCTCCAGCAAGGCCTCGTCGGTTTCGGTGCGCACCACGGTGTATTTGCTGTCGGCTCGGAAATAGACCACCGACGCCAGCGGCACCAGCCGCAATTCGCCATGGCTGTACAGGCACAAATGACCCCGCCTCGGACGGCTTCCGGGAGGCAGGGCCGCATCCAGCTTCCGCCACACCAGATCGGTGAACCGCTTGGCTTTCTGCAAGGCGGCTTCCAAGCGTTGCTTGCGAATCGGCTTGAGCAGGTAATCGACCGCGCAGATGTCGAAGGCATCCACGGCGTATTCCTCATAGGCGGTGACGAAAATCACCGCCGGTGGTTGAGCCAAGCGGGCGATTTCCCGCGCCGCGTTCAGGCCATCCAGGCGCGGCATCCGCACATCCATCAGCACCACGTCCGGCGCGGTGGCGGCGATTAAGCGCAACGCTTCGCCGCCGTCGCCCGCCTCGCCGACGATGACGCCATCCGGGGCGACTTCGGCCAGCAAGGCCCGCAGGCGCTTGCGGGCCATCATTTCGTCGTCAACGATCAGGACTTTCATGGCGGTAGGGTCGGTAGGGCATCACGATGCGGGCCTCGTAGTAACCACCGGCCACGGTCGCGGTCAAGGTGGCTTGATCCTCGAAACAGGCGGCGAGGCGGGCGCGCAGATTGGCGACGGCTTGACGGACCCCCGGCTGGGCGAGCGTGGCTGGCGTTTCGGGCAGCGTGTTGAAGATATTGAGCGTCACGATGGCGCCCTGGGCCAGATGGCCGGAAATCTCCACCCTGCCGCCGTTAAGCGAGGGGTTGACGCCATGGCGGATGGCGTTTTCCACCAGCGGTTGCAGGCTCAGCGGCGGAATGGCGGCGTCTTGCGGAATGTGTTCGAGGTGCCACAGGACACGCAGGCGTTCTCCCAGGCGTTGCTGTTCGATGTGCAGGTATTGGCGGGTCAATTCGATTTCCTCGGACAATGGCACCAATGGCCGGTCCTTCTTAAGAATCGCCCGCAGCACATCCGACAGGTCCAGCAGCAACTCTTCGGCGATGGCCGGGTCGTCGCGGACCAGCCCGGCGATGGTGTTGAGCGTGTTGAACAGGAAATGCGGCTCCATCCGCGCCTGCAAGGCATCGAGCCGGGCGGCGACCTCGGCGCGGTTTTGCAGTTGCCAGCAGGACTGCACGTATTGATAACGCAACCAGGCGGCGGTGACGAGTCCGCTGATGGCGAGAATCCGCAAATCATCCACCAGGGTCGGCGTGTTTCCAGCCCCATCCCGGTCGAAGCTGAACTCCCATAAATAAGTCTGGGCCACCCAGGTCACCAGCATCGTCACGCATTGCACCAGAAAAAACGTGGCGAGACCGGCACCCGTCGCGCCCAGCCCCGCCAGCCTAGGCCGCAAGCCGCACAGCAGCGAGCCGCTGAGCAGGGCGATCCAGATAATGAAGAAGGCCCGGAGTCCCAAGTCCGACCAAAAGTCGTAGGCCGGAGAGAAATCCGCGAGGGTCAGCACGAAGGCCAGCAGCAAGCTTACGATCACCAACACCAGGGCGGTGGTGAGCGAGCAGAAGTCGGGCAGAAACGATTCCGAGGTTTTCATGAGCTGGACTCGCCGGGGATGGGCGGTGAAAAAATTTTTGCGGCTGGAATGGCTCGGTTGTCCTGAGTGGCTTTGGCTTATCTCGGTCAACGGGGCGTGGGGGCAGGGTCGGACAGCTACGGATTGCGCCGCCTGGACTGATTGCCCACCCTGTAACGGCTTAAGTTTAGATGGCTTGAAAGCTAGGGCGATGGGGGATCGAGTGCATGGTGGTGGGAATGGGCTTTCAGCCCACGATCAGGCTCGGCGGTCGCGGGCTGAGGCCCGCTCCCACAGCCGCTCCGCTCACAGGTGGGAGATGAAAACGCTTTAGGCAATGGCCGGGGTTTTAACCAAAGGAGACAACCATGGACGGTGGATTCGATTATGGCGCGGCGTTCAAGCGGAATATTGGCTGGGTCACGGTGACCGAACAATCATTATTGCGCCGGAGCCGTGTCGCCATCGCCGGGATGGGCGGCGTGGGTGGTGGTCATTTGCTGACCCTGGTTCGCCTTGGCGTCGGAGCTTTTCATATCGCTGATTTCGATAGCTTCGATCTGACCAACTTCAACCGCCAAGCGGGGGCTTCTGTATCCAGTCTAGGCCAGCCCAAAGTAGACATATTGGCTGGGATGGCCCTGTCCATCAATCCCCAACTCGATTTGGTCCGCTTTCCCGACGGTGTTTCATCCGCCAATCTCGACCGCTTCCTCGCCGGGGTCGATGTGTACGTCGATGGCCTGGACTTCTTCGCTTTCGAAGCCCGTAGCGCCGTCTTCGCCGCGTGCCGAAGGTTGGGCATCCCGGCGGTGACGGCGGCCCCCTTGGGGATGAGCGCGGCGCTGCTGTGCTTTGTGCCGGGCGGCCTGAGCTTTGAGGATTATTTCGGGCTGCAAGGCCAGGATGAAACCGAACAAGGCTTGCGTTTCCTGGTGGGGCTGGCGCCGACCGGGCTGCATGGTCGCGCTCTGATCGAACCCGCCAGCATTGACTTGAAACGCAAGCGCGGCCCGTCCACGGCCATGGGCTGCGAGCTATGCGCGGGATTGGCGGCGTCCGAAACGCTCAAGCTGTTGCTCAAGCGGGGCGAGGTTCGATCTGCGCCGCATGGGATTCAATTCGACGCTTACAGCCATCGTCTGGTCCACACTTGGCGACCGGGTGGTCACCGTAATCCATGGCAACGCCGGGCGCTACGGAATATGCGGCGGCAGTTTTTGGCGCTGGCGGGCGAGTCCCAAGTCCGCGTCGATTTGCCCGATCCCGCCGCGAAAATCCTCGACATCGCCCGGTGGGCACCCAGCGGCGACAACACCCAGCCTTGGCGCTTTGAAATCTCCGACGGCCAGCATTTCACCATCCGCAGCCACGATGCCCGCAAGGACGGCGTTTATGATTTGGATGGCCGATCCAGCCGCCTAGCCATTGGGGGCTTGTTGGAGAGCATCGCCATCGCGGCGGCGGAGTTTGGTTTTCGCGCCGAATTCCGCCGCCATTCCGATCCGCCCACACTGGTGATTGAGGTGGGACTGAACCGCGATCCCGCCGTGGCGCTAAGCCCACTATTTCCTTACATCCCCTTGCGGGCCACTCAACGCCGACCCCTGTCCCGCGCTGCGCTGACCTTGGAGGAAAAGGCCCGGATGGAGGAAATCGCCGGTGCCGGCCACCGCATTCTGTGGTTGGAAGGCGGCAAAGCCAGGCGGCGGGTCGCCAACTTGTTGTTCCGCAACGCCCAAATCCGCTTGTCCATCCCGGAGGCCTACGAGGTGCATAAATCCATTATCCAGTGGAGCAGCCAGTTCAGCAAGGACCGCATCCCGGATCGGGCCTTGGGGCTTGACCCTCTGACCCGCCGCCTGATGCGCTGGAGTTTGGGAAGTTGGAAACGCGCCCAATTCTTCGGGGCTAACGCGGCGGGCACGTTGGTGCCAAGGCTGGAACTGGATTGGCTGCCAGCCTATGGCTGTGGCGCTCACTTCGCGTTGGTGGCGGAATCGAAGTCGGCGGGTATTGACGAGGATATTGAGGCGGGGCGGGCGATGCAGCGGGTTTGGTTGATGGCAACCCGGCTGGGTTTGCAAATGCAGCCCGAAATGACGCCGGTGATTTTTGCCCGTTATGTCCGGGAGGGGCGGCGGTTCACGGTGGACGAGAAGGCGTACGGATTGGCTGAACGGCTGGCGGAGAATTTCGCCGCGATGCTAGGCCCGGACGTATTGGAGCGAACGGTGTTTTTCGGACGGGTCGGACGGGGAAGGGCACCGGAGTCGCGTTCGGTGCGGCTGCCGCTGGAAAAGCTGATGTGGGAAATTCCTAGCTCGTAAACCACCGCGAGGGGCGGTTGACTCTGAAATGCTAGGCAGGTTTGGATGTGACCGATTGGTCGGGGTGAGAGGATTCGAACCTCCGGCCACTGCCTCCCGAAAGCAGTGCTCTACCAGGCTGAGCTACACCCCGAAATGTGCGGATTCTTTAGTAACTGCGCTCGACCGAGAACCGGGCGAGGCTAATGAGGGCATCCTTGTACTCAGAAGCGGAAAGTGCATTCAGAGCTTCGACCGCCATGTCGGCTTCTTGGATGGCACGACGGGAAGTGTACGCGATTGCGTCCGTGGATTCAACGATTTCGTAGACCTCGCGGAAAGCATCCCGGTCGCCGTTTTCGATGGCTTGCCGCAACACGGCGCTTTGCGCCTCGGTGCCGCGTTCCATGGCGTAAATGAGCGGCAAGGTGGGCTTGCCGTCGGCTAGATCGTCACCCAGATTCTTGCCCAGTTCTTCTGGGTTGGCGCGGTAATCCAAGGCGTCGTCGATAAGCTGGAAGGCGATGCCGAGATGCAGCCCATAATCCTTAAGCGCCGTTTCCACCGGCTCGGGCGACTCCGATAGCACGGCGGCCAGTTGAGCGGCGGCGCTGAACAAGATGGCGGTTTTCCGGGAAATGACATCCAGATACTTCTGCTCGGTGGTCGCCGGATTGTTGCAGTTCAACAATTGCAGCACCTCGCCCTCGGCGATGGCGGTGGTGGTGCGCGACAGGATTTCCATGATGCGGAGCTTCTGCACGCTCACCATCAGCTCGAAGGAGCGGGAGTACAGATAATCCCCCACCAGCACACTGGCGGAATTCCCCCATAGCGCATTGGCCGTGTCCTGCCCCCGCCGTAGCGTCGATTCATCGACTACATCGTCATGCAGCAGGGTGGCCGTGTGGATGAACTCAATCACCGCCGCCAGGGTGATGTGCTGCTGCCCCTGGTAGTTCAGCGCTTTGGCCGCCATCAGCAGCAGCATGGGCCGGAGCCGCTTGCCACCGCTGTTGACGATGTAATGGCCGATTTGATTAATCAGCACCACATCCGAACTCAGTTCCCGCAGAATCAATTGATCGACTGCGGCGGTTTCCTCTTCCACCAGGCGGCGGATATTGGCGAATCCCGGTGGCGGGCTGGAAGCAATCGAGTTCATCTGGGGAAAGTCATTAAGAAGGTTGTCTGGGTGAGTTCGGAACCGGCGCTATCGGTGCGATGGCCGAAAAACGCCGGAATGCTAGGGGTGGGGCGGCAGTGTGTCAAGCGAAAACGGGTGTTCTTATAAAGAGTTGAGCGCTGCTCGGACGGCGGGTCGCAACCGAGGTTCGAAACCCGCCGCCATTATTTAGATGCCCGCCTCGGGCGGCGCGACGCCTTCGTAGGGCGCCGCGTAGCCGCATTCTTTGCGAGGGCATACTTTTTCGGTGCCACGGCGCTTGGTGGTCTTGATGGTCAGGACCGGCCAGGCGCAATTCGGGCAGGGTTCGGCAATGGGGGGATTCCACACCGCGTAATTGCAGGTCGGATACGTTGCGCAGGAGAAAAACAGCTTGCCGAACCGGGACTTGCGTTGAATCAGGCTGCCCTTGCCGCATTCCGGGCAAGTCACGCCGGTGTCCTGGGGTTTCTCCAGCGGCTCAATGTGCTTACAGCCCGGATAGGCGCTGCACCCAATGAACTTGCCGAACCGGCCACTCTTGATGACCAGGGGAGAATCGCATTTGGGGCAGGTTTTGCCTTCCACCACTTCCGGCGGCGGGGCGGGCGCGTCCTCCTTGAGGTTGCGGGTGTATTTGCACTCGGGGTAATTGGTGCAGCCGACGAAACGGCCATTGCGCCCCAAGCGGATCGACAGCTTCGCCTGACATTCAGGACAGTCCTCGTCCAGTTGCTCGTGGGTCACATCGGCGCGCTTGAGGCTCTCGTCCTTGGTTTCGATGAGCGCTATGAACGGACCCCAGAATTCGCGCAGCAGTGGGATCCAACTCTTTTCCCCACGGGACACGGCGTCGAGGTCGTCTTCCAAAAGGGCGGTGAAGTTGTAATCGACGTACTGGTTGAAATGCTCGGTCAGGAACTTGTTGACCACCCGACCCACATCGGTGGGAAGGAAGCGCTTATTTTCCAGTTCCGCGTAATGCCGTTGCTGCAACGTGGAAATGATCGCCGCGTAGGTCGAGGGGCGACCGATGCCGTATTCCTCCAGCGTCTTGACCAGGCTGGCCTCGGTGTAGCGGGGTGGCGGCTCGGTGAAATGCTGGGCCGTGACCACGTCGAGCAGGTCGATCAACTGGCCTTCTTGGAGCGTCGGCAGGAAGCCGCCCTCGTCCTCGGCGGCGGCGTCGTCCTTGCCTTCCAGGTAGACGCTCATGAAGCCCGGATTCACCACGGTCGAGCCGGTGGCGCGGAACATGCCCTTGTCGCCGCAGGCCAGGTCGATGGACACCGTGCTGATGGTGGCGTGAATCATCTGGCAGGCGACGGTGCGCTTCCAGATCAGGTTGTACAGCTTGAATTGGTCGGGGCTGAGGTGGGATTTCACCTGCTCCGGCACCCGGAACGCCGACGTCGGGCGAATGGCCTCGTGGGCTTCCTGAGCGTTCTTGCTCTTGGTCTTGTATTGGGGGGGCTTGGCCGGAAGATTGTCCTGGCCGAAGCGGGCGGCGATCAGTTCCCGCAGTTCCTTCACCGCGTCATCGGCCAGGGTCACCGAGTCGGTGCGCATGTAGGAGATCAAGCCGACGCTTTCGCCGCCCAGGTCGATGCCCTCGTAAAGCTGCTGGGCGATGGTCATGGTCCGCTTGGTGGTGAAGCCCAGCTTGCGGGCCGCTTCCTGTTGCAGCGTGGAGGTCGTGAACGGGGCGGCGGGGTTGCGCTTGCGCTCCTTCTCCTCGACCTTGACGACCTTGAGCTTGCCGTTCGCCGCGCCGAGCAGTTCTTGCCGGGCCTGGGTGGCCTGTGCCTCGGTGACGATGCTGAACTGATCCAGCTTGGCACCGTCGAGATGGGTCAGCCGGGCGCGGAAATTCTGGCTGTTGGCGGCGGTGTCGGCGTCGATGGACCAGTATTCGCGGGTGACGAAGCTTTCAATTTCGAGTTCGCGCTCCACGATCATCCGCAAGGCCGGGCTTTGGACCCGTCCGGCGGACAAGCCCCGGCGGATTTTTTTCCACAGCAGCGGCGACAGCTTGAAGCCCACCAGATAATCCAGCGCCCGCCGCGCCTGCTGGGCATTGATGAGGTCTTCCGACAGGGGCTTGGGATTGGCGATGGCTTCGGTCACGGCCCGCTTGGTGATTTCATGGAACACCACCCGGTGGACCGGCTTGTCACCGATGAGCTTGCGCTGCTTGAGGATTTCGTAGATGTGCCAGGAAATCGCCTCGCCTTCGCGGTCCGGGTCGGTCGCGAGGAACAGGACGTCAGCCTTCTGCGCGGCCTTGGCGATGGTCTGGACGTGCCGCTCATTCCTTTCGATGATTTCGTACTTCATCGCGAAGTCATGCTCGGGATCGACCGCGCCCTCCTTTGGCACGAGGTCGCGCACATGGCCGTAGGAGGCATAGACCTGGAAATCCTTGCCCAGGTATTTTTCAATGGTCTTGGCCTTGGCCGGCGATTCGACTATGACGAGATTCTGGCTCATCGAACTAAAACTTGGCTGAGTGGAACGGATGCTTGCGCCCGGCGTCCGGGATAAACATAACTACGGGCAATGGGAAACGGGGCGATACGGCGATGGGCGCCAAGCAGGAATGGTCGCGGTCCCCCTTAATACTTTGCGGAGGCAAGCGGCGTCCTGTCAATGCAAATAGGTGGGAAGGCTTTCGTAGACTAGGTTTTCCATGCGGGCGAACGCGATTTCCTCGTTGGGCTGACTGAACAGCACCATGAGGATGACCCACTTGAGGTTTTCCAGCGAGATGCTTTCGTCGTTGAAGGCCATGGCGCGGTCGATCACCAGTTCGCGGCTGGCGGGCGTCAGGATGCCGCTTTGCTCAAGGAACAACAGCAGCCCACGGCACTCGGCGTCCAGCCGGATCATTTCCTGATTTGAAAAAATACGGAACGCGGGCGAGGACACCGGCTTGATGACGTGTTGTTCGGTCAGCGACTCCAGCCACTCGAACGCCTTGTTGATTTCCGACTGGGGAAATCCGGCTTCCAGCAATTCGGTGCGGATCATGTCCGGGTCCGGGGTCAAGTCCACGTCACTATCCATGTAGTTCTCGAACAAATAGATCAGCACGTCGAATACGTTTTCTTTCATCGAATGGTCTCGTGTGTCGCGAGTGGGCGCGGCGGTGTTCATTTGATTCGGATGTAGCATCCGCCAGGGGTGGAGGCCACATAACCCTCCAGCTCTAGGATTAGCAATTGGGAGGTAATTGATTCCGCCGAATTTCCCGTAACCGCCACTAGAGTATCCACAGACGTTGGGTCATAAGCAATACATTTCAAGAGCGGCCAATGGGGCGATTCCTCGCCAAACCGCGCATCTTCCGGGGCTGGGCGGGGGCGCGCCGACCGCCTCAGCGCGAATTCTTCGGTGATGTCGTTGACCTCTTGGACCAGCTTGGCGCCTTGCTTGATGAGGTCGTTGCAGCCCCGCGAGAGGGGGCTATAAATCGAGCCGGGCACGGCGAACACTTCCCGGTTTTGCTCGATGGCGAGGCGGGCGGTGATGAGCGAGCCGGATTGCTGGGCGGCTTCCACAACCAAGGTGCCCAGCGCGAGACCGCTGATGATGCGGTTGCGGCGCGGGAAGTTGCCAGCCCGAGGCTCGGTGCCCGGCGAGAATTCGGAAATCAACGCGCCGCGCTGGCTGACAATGGTTTCGGCCAGCGCCCGGTGCTGGCGGGGATAGACTTGATCCAGCCCGGTTCCCGCCACGGCCACCGTGACGCCCTTGCCATCCAGCGCGCCCCGGTGGCTGGCCGCGTCAACGCCCAGGGCCAGGCCGCTCACCACCCCGAAGCCAGACGCCACCAGCGCCGCCGCGAAATGGTGGGCGGTTTTGGCGCCGGCGGGCGATGGATTGCGGCTGCCCACCATGGCGATGTGGTCGATGGACAGAATGGCCGGATCGCCCTCGACAAACAAGACCGGGGGCGGATCGGCGATTTCGCGGAGCAGCGGGGGATAAAGGGAATGATCGAAAGTCAGGCAGTGGCGGTGCTGGCTCTGATCCAGCCATTTGAGATCGGCGGCGACGGCCCGCCAGTCCGGCTTGGCGAGGTAGGCCAGGGTGCTTTCCGGCAGCCTGGCGGCGTGCCATCGGGCGTGGCCCGCCTCGAATACGGCCTGGGGTGTGCCGAACTTGTCCAGCAGGGCGGTGAAGCGGCGACTCCCAATCAGCGGTGCCCGGTGCAGGGCCAGCCAGAAGCGAAGCTCGCCAGAACCCCCGGATTCATTGGTGCTCAAGGGGTTTGCGCGGCATCCAGGACATGCACGAAACGGTTGGCGCGCATGACCAGCCCGTAGCTCACCCGGTCAAAGGTTCTGAACACCATCAAGACGCCGGCTTTCTGCTCGGGCATGGGGACGCTCTCGCCGGGCCGACGGCTGACGATGTCGCGGATCATCGGGCCGTTTTGCCGGATTTCAAGGACATGCCCGATTTCCAGTCCATCGGCGGCGCCTTTGTCCAGAACGACCACGGAGTACTGGCCGATCTGGGTGACGCCGCCCACGACGCCGATGATATGTGACCTGATCTTGGCCTTGGGGGCGTGGGGCTGATAATTGATGCGGATGGGTTCCGGCTTGAAGGGCATGACCCGGTCCCCAATGCGGATTTCTTTCTCCGTGCGGGTCAGCATCAGGGTGGCGGGATCGCCCGCTTGTTCCAGGCGACTGTCACCCATGTATAGGGCTTCGTAGCCTAGCACCTCGCCGGTCTCGGCGTCGCGGTAGGGCTGCCCGCTACGATACATGACATACGCCTCGGTGTCGGGGGATTCGATGGCCCGCACATACACGCGGTTGCCCGCGCCACCCACGATGTGTTCATCCGCCAGGGCCACCACATAGGGGGAGTCGACGAGCGTGTCGGCTTCCACCACCTGTGGCCGGGTCAGGTACGGGCTGATGACCTTCATCGGGATGGCCGGGATGGCGGCGTCCATGGGGCGGCTATGGGCATGCGGGCTGAGCCGCAATTCCGATGGCGTCTCCACGCGGAGGCTGGGGCGTCCGTTGTATTCGCCCAACACGATCACGTCGCCGGGATAGATGAGGTGCGGGTTTTCGATATGGCGGTTTTCTTGCCAGATATCCGGCCATTGCCAGGGGCTGTTGAGGAACCGGGCCGCAATATCCCACAGGGTGTCGCCCGGTACGACCGTGTAACGGTTGGGATGGTTGGGATTCAGTTCGATTTCGTCGGCCAGGGCGAATGCGCCGGACAGCCAGAGGCAAACGCCAAGGAGAATGGGTAGGATCGTCGCGCGACCCGGTTCAAGCCCGAAGGTATGATTATGGCCGCTGCGCGGGAATCTTGAAGAACTCAATCGGCACCACCTTTGCCATGGATTCGCGCACTTTTGCCGCGTTTCCGGGTCTCAAAAACGGAATTCAAAGTCTAGTTTGATTTCGCTAGAATGCCACGCTCTGCGGATTTAGCGCTTTCGGTAACAAAATCATGGCTATTTTAACGATTCTCGAGTTTCCTGATGAACGGTTGCGAAAAAAAGCCGTCGCCCTGGAAACGGTCGATGAGTCCATCAAGCGGCTGGTCAGCGATATGCTGGAAACCATGTACGCCGCGCCCGGCATTGGCTTGGCCGCCAATCAGGTCAATGTCCAGAAGCGGATAATCGTCATTGACGTGACCGAGGAAAAGAATTCGCCGCTCTGCCTCATCAACCCGGAAATCATCGACAAACAAGGCACCGAAGAAATGGACGAGGGCTGCCTCTCGGTGCCCGGTATCTTCGAGAAAATCTCCCGCGCCGAAAAAATCCGGGTACGCGCCTTGGACCGCGAGGGCAATCCTTTTGAGCTAGAGGCGGATAGCATACTCGCCGTCTGTATCCAGCACGAGATGGATCACCTTGAAGGCAAGCTGTTCGTTGACTATCTCTCGCCATTGAAGCGGCAGATGGTACGCAAAAAGTTGAAGAAGGAACAGCGCCAGAAAGCCACCCAAGGCGCTCCCAAAGCCCAAGCGGCCCTCTGACCCGCATGAAAATTGTGTTCGCTGGCACCCCGGAATTCGCGGTGCCCCCCCTCGAGGCACTCCTCGCTGGCCCGCATCACGTGTGCGGCGTCTATACCCAGCCCGACCGCCCGGCGGGCCGAGGCCGCAAGCTCACCCCCAGCCCCGTCAAACAACTAGCGGAACGGCACGGCATCCCCGTGTTCCAGCCGGTGGGACTGAAAGACCCCGCCGAACAAGCCCAGCTCCGGGCGCTGGAACCCGATTTAATGGTGGTGGTGGCCTACGGGTTGATTCTGCCCAAGGCCGTGCTGGAAATCCCCCGTCTCGGCTGCGTCAACATCCACGCCTCGCTATTGCCCCGCTGGCGCGGCGCGGCACCGATTCAGCGGGCCGTGCTGGCGGGCGACGCCACGACCGGCGTGACCCTCATGTTCGTGGAGCCGCGCCTGGATGCCGGTCCCATGCTGCTTAAGGAAACCTGCCCAATTGGCCCCTTGGAAACGGCGGGCGAATTGCACGACCGACTGTCCCGGCTAGGCGCGACAGCGCTGGCCGAAATCCTTCCCGCGATTGAAGCGGACACGGCCCAGCCGGAAATCCAGGATGAATCCCTCGTGACCTACGCCGCCAAGTTGGACAAAGACGAAGCGCCGCTGGACTGGTCCAAGCCAGCCATCGACTTGGAGCGGCAAGTGCGGGCCTTCAACCCCTGGCCGGTGGCGGAAACCGAGTATCGCGGCCAAAAGCTCCGCGTCTGGCTGGCCCAAGCCTTGGATGACGCCACCACGGCGGAACCCGGCACCGTGCTGGCCCGCGACAAGACGCTGGATGTCGCCACGGGCCGGGGCGTGTTGCGCTTGTTGGAAGTGCAATTGCCCGGTGCCAAACGCGTTGCCGCCCAGGACTTCTTGAACGCCCACCCGGTTCAATCCGAACGCCTCGGTTGCCCCGCGTGAACACCCGTTCCATCGCGGCCAACATCTTGACCCAGGTCATCGTCGAAGGAAAATTCCTGACGCTGGCGCTGGAATCCACCCTCCCGGCCATTCCCAAGGACAACGACCGCGCCTTCGTGCAAGCCCTGTGCTATGGCACGCTGCGCTGGTATTGGCGGCTCGACCGGATACTAGGCGCCTTGACCCGCAAGCCGATCAGAGAGCCGGACATTCGCATGTTGGCCTTGCTCGGGCTTTACCAGCTCAACTACATGCGGGTGAAGCCCCATGCCGCCGTGGCGGAAACCGTCGCGGCGGCGGGCGGGCGCACTTGGGCCAAGCCGTTGTTGAATGGCGTGCTGCGGACCTATCAGCGTGAGCAAGCCCGCCTGGACGCGGAGGCCGACGCCAACGAAGCCGCCGCCACGGCCCATCCCCAATGGCTGGTCGAACGCTTCAAACGCGATTGGCCCGACCATTACCCCCGCCTGCTCGAACAAAACAACCTCGCGCCGCCCTTGGCGTTGCGGGTCAATTTGTCTCGGGGCAGTCGCGACGCCTATCTGGCCCGGCTGGTGGCGGCGGGCATCGCGGCTTATTCATCCGACGGTGGCGACACCGCGATCATCGTTGATCCGCCGGTGCCCGTGGAAAAACTGCCGGGCTTCGCGGACGGGGAGGCGTCCGTGCAGGACATCGCCGCCCAGTGGGCCGCGCCGCTGTTGGATTTGCGCCCCGGCCAACGGGTGCTGGATGTCTGCGCCGCGCCCGGCGGGAAAACCGCGCACATTTTGGAAGGTTGTGTTGGCTTAGGCGAGGTGGTGGCGGTGGACATCGCCCCCGAACGAATCGCCAAAGTCCGCCAGAACCTCACCCGGGCGGGCCTGGCGGCGACGATCCTGGCGGCGGACGCGACCCAGCCCGCCGATTGGTGGGATGGCCGCGCTTTCGACCGCATTCTGGTGGACGCCCCCTGTTCCGCGACGGGCGTGATTCGCCGTCACCCGGACATCAAAGTGCTGCGCAAGCCCGGCGACATCGCGGAATTGGCCGACACCCAGCGGCGGATTCTCGAAGCTGTATGGTCGTTGCTGGTGCCGGGTGGGCGGTTGCTGTATGCCACTTGCTCGGTGTTGCGCCAGGAGAACGAAGGGCAAATCGGTGCCTTTCTCAAGGTTCACTCGGACGCTGTAGAAATCCCCATCGACGCGGACTGGGGAACGCCCACCCGCCACGGTCGCCAGATACTCACCGGGGACCGGAGCATGGACGGCTTTTATTACGCCTGTTTGGAGAAGTCGCGTCCGTGCGATTGAGCCGCTGGTGCCTGCTGTTCCTCCTGTTTTTCGCGCTTAATGCTTCGGGGGCCGATTACGGTTTTTTGGTGAAGCGGGCGGAATTGGTGCCCATGGGCGATGTCTACGCCTTGGACGCCGACATCGACTACCGTTTCAGCGACGCCGCCACCGAAGCCTTGGAACACGGCGTGCCCCTCACCTTGGTGCTGCGGTTCAAGGTCAATCGTCACCGCGATTATTGGCTGGACGAAACCATCCTGAACGAAACCCGCCGCTTCATCATCCGCTACCACCCCCTCGCCAGATCCTTCCAAATCATCCAGGAAGCGGGCGGCTCGCCGCAAAGCTTCGCGGGCTTGTCCACCTTGCTCGACACCATCGGCGAGATTCGCGGTTGGCGGGTTTTACCAACGGATCGTCTGGAACAAGGCCAGGAATACTGGGCCAGCCTCGCGGTCAGCCTGGATATTGAAGCCCTGCCGCTGCCGCTGCGCCCGGTGGCTTATGTTTCGCCGGGTTGGTATATCGGCAGCCCTTGGTTCCGATGGCGCGTCGCAGACTAAGGGTGCCCCCCGGCCTGAGTTTGTTCGCCCTGCTGCTGGGCGTGCTGGTCTCGCTGCATCTGATGAGTACCGCCACCCAGGACGCCTCGCAGCTGGGCAAGATGTATTCCTGGCTGGTGGCGGTCAATATCCTGGGGTCCATGCTGCTGCTGGGCCTCGTGGTCGGCAACGCCTACTGGTTGTTCAAGCAGTTGAGGAAAAAGGCGGCGGGTTCCAAGCTCACCGCCCGGATGATCTTCCTGTTCAGCCTGTTGTCGCTGGCCCCGGCCTCCATCGTGTTCTACTACTCCATGCAGTTCCTCGAACAAAGCATCGACAGTTGGTTCGATGTGCGGATCGACCAAGCCATGGAGGACGCCCTGGAACTGGGCAAGGCGGCGCTCGACGAACGCATGAGGGGGCTGTTGCGCCAGACCGAACACATCGGCGGGGAACTGGCGGACTCGCCGGTTTCGCTGCTGGCCATCCGCCTCGACGAACTACGCGAGCGCACCGGCGACGGCGAAATGACGGTGTTCTCCCGGCAGGGCCGCATCGTCGCGTTCAGCGGTAGCCAGGGGGCGGAGATCATTCCCGACCTGCCCGAGATCGGCGTGCTATTGCGGGTCAAACAGGGCAAATCCTATGTGGGCTTGGAGCCGGTGCTGGCCGAGGGGCTGCAAATCCGCGCCGTGGTCTCCATGGTGTCCGACGACGCCCTGTTCCTCCAAGCCATTTACCCGGTGCCGACCCGGCTGGCGCAACTGGCGGGCACGGTCGAAGCGGCCTATGTGCATTACAAAGAGCTGACCTTCCTGCGCGGCTCCCTGAAAATCACCTTCGCCCTCACCCTGTCGCTGGTGCTGTTCCTGAGCCTGTTGGCGGCGCTGTGGGCGGCGTTCCTCAGCATCCGCCGGCTGGTCGCGCCGATCCGTTATCTGGCGCTGGGGACGCGGGCGGTGGCCGAGGGCGATTACGAAAAGCGGCTGCCGGTGAAGCGGCGCGATGAATTGGGTTTCCTCGTCGAATCCTTCAACGCCATGACCGAGAAAATCGCCCAGGCCCGCGACGAGGCCCAGCGCTCCCGGCAGGAAGTCGAGCGGCAACGCGCCTATCTGGAAACCGTGCTGGTGAATCTCTCGTCTGGCGTGCTGAGCTTCGACGGCCACATGCAGCTACTGACCGCCAACCAAGCGGCGGACGCCATACTCCACGCCGAGTTCGGCCAGTATCTCGGCTGGCCGCTGGCGGTGCTGGTCGGGGCGTATCCCCATCTGGACGAATTGATGGACACCTTGGAAAGGCATCTGCGGGATACCGAAGCAGCGTGGCGGCGGGAAATCCCATTCCAAGGGCCGAACGGTCGCCAAGAGTTACTGTGCCGGGGCACGCCCTTATTCGGACCCGACGGAGTCCGGCAGGGCGCGGTGGTGGTCATCGACGATGTGACCGCGCTGATTCAGGCGCAACGAGCCTCGGCGTGGAGCGAGGTGGCCCGGCGTTTGGCGCACGAAATCAAGAACCCGCTCACCCCGATTCAATTGTCCGCCGAGCGGCTCAAGCACAAGCTGTCCAAGAGCCTCGCCGAATCCGACGCCGAAATGCTGGACCGCTCGACCCGGACCATCATCCAGCAGGTGGAGGCCATGAAAACCATGGTCAACGCCTTCGCCGAATACGCCAAGCCCTCCATCGTCCACTTGCAGCGGGTCGGCATCAACGGGCTGATCGAAGAGGTGGTGGCGCTGTATCCACCCAAAAGCGGGCTGGAATTCGGCCTGGCCCTGGCCGACGATTTGCCACAGGTCTCGGTGGACCCGGTGAAAATCCGGCAGGTGCTACACAACCTCATCAAAAACTCGCAGGAAGCGGTGGTCCCCGGCGCGTCGGGTACAATGCGGATCGTGACTCACCTGGTGGAAGAGAACCGCCATCCTGGCGTGGAAATCCGGCTGTGCGACAACGGACCCGGTATTCCCGCCGAGCAGGCGGACCGAATTTTTGAACCCTACGTCACCCACAAGGCCAAGGGCACGGGGCTGGGCCTCGCGATTGTCAAAAAAATCATTGAGGAACATGGCGGAAGCATCCGGGTGGACGCGGGCTACCGGGACGGGGCGGGTTTCATCATCCGCCTGCCGACAGCGGCCCCGGCGGCACAGGACTTAGCGCAGGAGGCTTGAGGAATCAACATGAATAAAACGAATATTTTGGTGGTGGATGACGAGCCGGACATCCGCCAGTTGTTGCAGGAAATCCTGGAGGACGAGGGCTACGAGGTCCACGTCGCCGAGAACGGCGAGACGGCGCGGCGGTTGCGGGCCGAGCGCAAGCCCGACTTGATCCTGTTGGATATTTGGATGCCGGACGAGGACGGCATCACCTTGCTCAAGGACTGGCTGCGGGATAACGGGTTGTGCCCGGTGATTATGATGTCGGGCCACGCCACGGTGGAAACCGCCGTCGAGGCCACCCGCCTGGGCGCGTATGATTTCCTGGAAAAGCCGCTGTCCATGGCGAAGCTGCTGGTGACGGTGGAGCGGGCGCTGGAAACGGCGCGGCTCAAGCGGGAGAACATCGGACTCAAGCGGCGGGTGGACATTCCGGTCGAACCCACCGGCAAGAGTCCGGCCATGGATCGGCTGCGGGACCAAATCCGCCGCTTGGCCCAGCACGACGCCCGCGTGCTGTTGGTGGGCGAGCCGGGTTGTGGCAAGGAAACCCTGGCCCGTTATCTCCACGCCAACTCCGCCCGGCGTGACGGCCCGTTCGTGGACGTGGGGGTGGGCACCATCGAGCCGGAGTTCTCGGCGGTGGAATTCTTCGGGCGGGCCGATGGCAGCAGCATTCAGTACGGCCTGTTGGAGCAAGCCCACGGCGGCACGCTGTTCCTGGACGAAGTGGCCGACATGGAGGAGGAAACCCAGGTGCGACTGATGAGCGCCCTGGAATCCAATTCGTTCTCCCGCGTCGGTGGCAGCGAGCTGGTGCATGTGGACGTGCGGGTGATCGCCTCGACCCGCAAATCCTTGGAAGAGGAAGTGCGGGCGGGCCGGTTCCGCCGCGAGCTTTATTACCTCTTGAACGTGGTGACGCTACGGGTGCCGCCGCTCCGCGAACACAGCGAGGACGTGCCGGAATTGCTGCGGTTCTACGTGGACCATTTCGTCAACCGGGAAAAGCTGCCGTTCCGCAAGTTCCCCGTCTCGGTGCAGAACTTTCTGCGCCATTACCCTTGGCACGGCAATGTCCGCGAACTCAAGAATTTGGTGCAGCGCCTATTGATTCTCGGCAGCGGCGAGGAGGTGGAGTTGGAAGAGGCCAAGGCGGCGCTCGGTGAGTCCCTGGCCGAACCTCCCGGCGCACTGATTGAGCAGCCGGATTTTTATGATCTACCGCTGAAGGATGCGCGGGAGCGGTTCGAGAAGGCCTATCTCGAATATCACCTGGAAAAATACGCGGGCAGCGTGGCGCGATTGTCCACCGCCATTGGCTTGGAGCGGACCCACCTTTATCGCAAGCTGAATTCGTTGGGGATTAAGTTCAAGGACAAGCGGTAAGGGCGGGGCGTGGGTGGGAGTGGTCTTTAGACCGCGACTAGGCGCGGATCGTCGCGGCCTAAAGACCGCTGCTCCCACAGCAGTTATCCTAAAGTCCCGGCAGCTTCAAGCACCGCCACATCCTCAAACACGTCCGCCAATTCCATCGTCAAATCCAGGCTGGCGAATTCACACGGCCCTTCCCCGGAAAACTCATACAGCACCCAATGGTTCTCGGCATTGCGCCGGAAACACTCCACCCGCCGCGCCGCAATATCCGCCACGACGTATTCCCGCAGGCTCTCCAACTTCCGGTAATCGGCGAACTTGTCGCCCCGGTCATACGCGGCGGTGGACTCGGACAGCACTTCCACCACCAGCAGCGCGTGACGCATGACCAGATCGGCGGCATGGTCCCGGCGGTCGCATGTCACCATCACGTCCGGGTAAAAGCCTGCGTCTGCCGCCTCCACTTGAAGCTTCATATCGGCTATGTAGGTGCGGCACGGGCTACCTCGAAGGTGGTTTTTAAAGGCGGAGGCTAAGTTCAAGGATACGGTCACATGTTCGCGTCGGGCACCGGCCATCGCGAAGGCCTCGCCCCGGACAAATTCATACTTCTCGGACTGCTCTGCTTCCCAGGCTAGATAGCTGTCGAAGTCGAGGCGAATCACAGGTTGTGGAATAGCCATTGGGTCTGGTTCCATGCGAGGAAAAATCAGTGGCACAGCCTACCATACGCTTCCGCCGCTCGGTTCAATGCCTTAACTCAAGCCCGCCCTGCTAAAATGCGAAGACTCCCTTAACCGGACAAGCGCATGAAAATAATAATCCTGGGGGCCGGACAAGTCGGCAGCAGCGTGCTGGCCAGCTTGGCGAGCGAGGCCAACGACATCGTGATGGTCGATACCCAGCAGGCTCTGCTCAAGAACCTGCAAGACCGCTTCGACATCGGCACCGTGCAAGGCAACGCCGCCCATCCCACCGTGTTGCAGCGGGCCGGGGCGGCGGAGGCGGACATGCTCATCGCCGCCACCAGCGACGACGAAACCAATATGCTGGCCTGCCAAATCGCCGACATCCTGTTCAAGATCCCCCGCAAAATCGCCCGCGTCAGGGCCATCGAATACACCGCCTTTCCGGGGCTGTTTTCGCCGGAGACCATCCCCATCGACGTGGTCATCAGCCCCGAGCAGATCATCACCCAGTTCATCGAGCGCCTGCTGGACTATCCCGGCGCGTCCCAAGTGTTGGACTTCGCCGAGGGGCGGGTGCGGCTGGTGTCGGTGCGGGCGGTCAAGGGCGGGCCGCTGGTCGAACATGAAATCCGCGAACTGCACGAACACATGCCCAACGTCCCGGCCCGCATCGCGGCGATTTTCCGCAGGGGCCAGCCCATCGTGCCCAATGGAAAGACCATCATCGAGGATGGCGACGAGGTGTTCTTCCTCGCTTCCGGCGATGAAATCAAGGATGTGATGAGCGAATTGCGCAAGTCCGAGAAGCCCTACAAGCGGCTGATCTTCGCGGGCGGCGGCCATGTGGGGAAACGGGTGGCCCTGGCCTTGGAGAACCGCTATCAGGTGAAGGTCATCGAGCGGGACCGGAAGCGGGCGGAAAAAATCGCGGGCGACCTCGCCAACACGGTGGTGCTGGCGGGCGATGCGTCCGATAAGGAATTGCTGCTCAACGAGAACATCGAAAACACCGACGTGTTCTGCGCCATCACCAACAGCGACGAGGCCAACATCCTGTCCGCCATGCTCGCCAAGCGGCTGGGGGCGCGGCACACCATCAGCCTTATTAATAAGAACGCCTACGCCGACATCGTTGATAGCTCCCTCATCGACTTGGTGATTTCCCCCCATCAGGCCACCATCGGCGCCTTGCTGCGTTATATCCGGCGGGGCGACATCGTGCAGGTGTATTCGTTGCGGCATGGCGCGTCCGAGGCCATCGAGGCCATCGCCCACGGCAAGCCGGGCAAATCCAAGGTGGTGGGCGTCCCCATCGACCAGATCAAAATTCCCCAAGGCATCGTGATGGGCGCTCTGGTGCGCGGCGAGGAAGTCATCCAGGTTCACCGCGACACGATCATTGAGGAGGGCGATCACGTCATCATGTTCCTCATCGACAAGAAGCTGATTCCCACCGTGGAGCAATTATTCCAGGCCGAGGGCGGAAGCTAGGGTCTTTTTGCTCCGAATGTAAGGGTACAAATGCCGTGGGAGCGGGCTTTAGCCCGCGACCATACCGCGCCAGGGCGTGGGCTAAAGCCCACCCACTTCCCTACATCCAATCCGTAAACGCACTAGACCCCGGAATCTTGGAGCGCCAACCATGGATC
Source organism: Methylomagnum sp. (assembly GCF_054333355.1). Taxonomy (NCBI): domain Bacteria; kingdom Pseudomonadati; phylum Pseudomonadota; class Gammaproteobacteria; order Methylococcales; family Methylococcaceae; genus Methylomagnum; species Methylomagnum sp. The sequence goes on from NZ_JBTEKS010000021.1 coordinate 21,047, forward strand.
AAGCCGCCGACGCACAGGCCAAGTGGGACCGCATTTACCGTGGCATCGACACGGGCGGAATCCCCGAGCCGGCACGGGTGCTGACTGAAAACGCCCACCTGCTGCCCACGGCGGGAGCGGCGCTCGATCTGGCTTCCGGCCTGGGCGGGAATGCCCTGTTCTTGGCGCGGCGGGGGCTGGAAACCCACGCCGTGGACATTTCCGCCGAGGCCATCGGCTATTTGGAAATTCTGGCCGGGCGGTTGAATCTTCCCATCCGCGCCGAGGTCGGGGACATTGTCCTTCATCCGCCGTCGGCAGGGTCTTTCGATGTCATCGTGGTCAGCCGGTTTCTGGACCGTTCCCTGGCGGCGCCGCTCATGGCGGCGCTGCGACCCAAGGGGCTGCTGTGCTATCAAACCTATACCCGCGAGAAAGCCACGGTGGGCGGGCCTTCCAACCCGGATTTCCTGCTGGCGCCCAATGAATTGCTAAAGCTGTTCGCGGGGTTGCGGGTGGTGGTCTACCGGGAAGAGGGCTTGCTCGGAGACCTGGCGCAAGGCTTCCGCAATCAAGCCCTGTTCGTGGGGCAGAAAATTTAAAGCGTAAAGCGTCTTCACTTTGTTGGCCTGAATCGGCCCCAAATGGTCGGGCTTTAGCCCGACAACCCGGTTTTGGCTCGACAGGTCGGACTGAAGTCCGACCTACAAATACAAATTCAGTCATTCACTCACTTTTAAGGAGATAACCCGTGCCCTCAATCCAACGCCTGAATCCCCCCGAAGCCATGGCCGCTCTGCGCACCCAGCCCAGCGCCGTGCTGGTGGACGTGCGCGACCCAGTCGAATTTTCTTTTGTCGGCCATCCCGTGGGCGCGGTCAATATTCCCTGGAAATTCGCGCCGGACATGCGGCCCAACCCGGAATTTGTCGAGCAGGTCCGGCGAGTCGCGCCGGACGCCGGGACGCCAGTGTTTTTGCTGTGCCGCAGCGGCCAGCGCTCGTTGGATGCGGCCAATGCCCTGGCGGCGGCGGGCTATAAGAATCTCGTCAATATCGAGGCAGGTTTCGAGGGGCCGCTGGATGGGGAAAAGCATCGCGGCACCGTGGGCGGCTGGCGGTTCCATGGCTTGCCCTGGAAGCAGAGCTAGGCGGCGGCGTGTGGCAGGCCGAATTCTCGTCTGACAAGTTTCTCCCCTATTTGCCCGAGGAATGCCAAGCCAACCCCGGCGTTTACGGCTTTGAACTGGCCTGCTGGCTGGCGCGGGCCTTGGCGAAGCGGGGCGTCGTCACAAGCTATCCGCTTGGCGAGGATTGGGGCTGGCTGATTGAATATAGCCATGGCGAGATAGAGTTCACTATTGGCTGTGCCAGCCTCGCCGATGAGGGCGAGGGCTACGCGGGGGAAGCCATTCAATGGCGTGTTTTTGTGCGGCCCCATTTGACGTTTAAGCAGCGACTTAAAGGCGGCTTACCGGATGGCGCGGCGCAGCACCTTACGCAGGCAATCATCGACGCCCTTGCCGCTGAAGGCATTTCGGTCGAAAAGTGACCGTGGCTCGATGGACTGAGCGCATCCCCGAGAGCAAATTTTGAAATTCACTACCAGCAAATCCATTGGCGCCGGTTGGAATGGGCAATAAAGCTGTTTCGCCTGAATGAACCTAAACCCTGGTAAAATCATCAACTTTTCCCACCGCACCCTGCCTAACTGGCCCTTTCCCCACCCATGATCGAAAAGTTAAGAAATATCGCCATCATCGCCCACGTTGACCACGGCAAAACCACCCTGGTCGATAAGCTGCTCCAACAATCCGGCACCTTCGCCGCTCACGAGAAGGTCGAGGAGCGCGTGATGGATTCCAACGCCTTGGAAAAGGAGCGCGGCATCACCATCCTGGCCAAGAACACCGCCCTCGACTGGAACGGCTACCACATCAACATCGTGGACACCCCCGGCCACGCCGACTTCGGCGGCGAGGTGGAGCGCGTGCTGTCCATGGTGGACTGCGTGCTGCTGCTGGTGGACGCGGTGGACGGTCCCATGCCGCAGACCCGCTTCGTGACCCAGAAGGCGTTCGCGCTGGGCCTGCACCCCATCGTGGTCATCAACAAGATCGACCGCCCCGGCGCCCGCGCCCATTGGGTGCTGGATCAAACCTTCGACCTGTTCGACAAGCTCGGCGCTACGGAGGACCAACTGGACTTCCCGGTGGTCTACGCCTCGGCCCTCAACGGCTACGCGGGGGACAACCCAGACATCCGCGAAGGCAGCATGGACTTCCTGTTCCAGACCATCGTGGACAAGGTGCATCCGCCCAAGGTCGATGAGGAAGGCGGCTTCCAGATGCAAATTAGCCAGTTGGATTACAACTCCTACGTCGGCGTGATCGGCATTGGCCGCATCCAGCGCGGCGCGATCAAGACCAACTCCCCGGTGGTGGTGGTCAGCCGCGACGGCAAGCAGCGCAACGCCCGGATGCTGCAAGTGTTCGGCTTCAAAGGCTTGGAGCGGGTCGAGGTGCCGGAAGCGGGCGCGGGCGACATCATCGCCTTCACCGGCATCGACGCCCTGGAAATCTCCGACACGATTTGCTCGCCCGACGCGGTGGAGGCGCTGCCGCCCCTGACCGTGGACGAGCCGACGGTGAGCATGACCTTCCAGGTCAATAACTCGCCCTTCGCCGGCAAGGAAGGCAAGTACGTCACCTCCCGCCAAATCCGCGAGCGCCTGCAACGGGAATTGCTGCACAACGTCGCCCTGAAGGTCGAGGACACCGTGGACCCGGACAAATTCAAGGTTTCCGGGCGCGGCGAACTGCATCTCTCCATCCTGATTGAGAACATGCGCCGCGAAGGCTACGAGTTGGGCGTGTCCCGGCCCGAGGTCATCATCAAGGAGATCGACGGCGAGGCGTGCGAACCTTACGAATTCGTCACCATCGAGGTTGAGGAAGTCAACCAAGGCTCGGTGATGGAAAAGATGGGCGAGCGCAAGGGCGACCTGATGAACATGGTGCCGGACGGGCAGGGCCGGGTGCGCTTGGAATACATGATTCCGTCGCGGGGCTTGATTGGCTTCCAGACCGAATTCATGACCGCCACCTCGGGCACCGGCCTGCTGTACCACGTTTTCGACCATTACGGCCCGATGAAGAAGGGCGACATCGGCCAGCGCATCAACGGCGTCATGATCTCCATGGTGGCCGGGAAAGCCTTGGGCTATGCGCTGTTCAACCTGCAAGAGCGCGGGCGGTTGTTCATCGACCACGGCACGGAAGTCTATGAGGGCATGGTCGTCGGCATCCATTCCCGCGATAACGACCTTGTTGTCAATCCCACCAAGGCCAAGCAGTTGACCAACATCCGCGCTGCCGGTAGCGATGAAAACATCCTGCTGACGCCGCCGATCCGGTTCAGCTTGGAGCAGGCGCTGGAATTCATCGACGATGACGAGTTGGTGGAAGTGACGCCCAAGTCGGTGCGGCTGCGTAAGAAGCTTTTGTTGGAGCATGAGCGCAAAAAGGCCAGCCGATCATCCGCGTCCGACGATTGATCTAAGGACGATTGATGTAAGAAAGGGCCAGCATTCCTTGGGATGTTGGCCCTTCCCTTTATCGAGGGTGTATGAAAACCCGGTTGTCGTAGGGTGGGTTAGGCGCACGCTACTGAAGGCTCG
>NZ_JBTEKS010000022.1:0-24694 GCF_054333355.1 Methylomagnum sp.
ATGTCGTCGAGGCTGGTAAAGATCATCGTAGGAGTGCCATTAAGGAAAGATTGAGGGAAATATTGCTTGATTTTACCCTGACAGCCTTAAAGTAACAATTGTGAACAATATACTTATGATAATTTGGGAACATCTCTATTGAAAGTCGTTCAACTGCACGTCGAAAATCAAAGCCGAATTGGGCTTGATTCTAGGGAGTGATCCGGTTTCACTATACCCTAGATTGGGCGGAATATAAAATCGGAAATAACTGCCTTTCTGCATTTTCTGCAAACCCTCCGCAAACCCCGAAATGACGCCGCTCACCGCAAAATTAGCTGCCGAGGTGCCGCCGAAATTGCTATCGAATTGCTGCCCATTGGGTAATATGCCCCGGTAATATACGGTGACTTTGCTGGTGGCTGAGGGTTTTGCGCCTTTGCCGGTCTGTAACGCCTTATATTGCAGGCCGCTCTTGGTGGTTTTGACGCCCGCCAGTTTTTTGTTTTTAGCTAAGAATGCCTGACTATCGGTTAGGTTTTGGTTGGCGTCATCACTCACGCAGCAGTTTGACGGGGCACTGGCCCGCAAGCCTTGATAAATCACGGTGATTCTTAATTGGGCGGTGGCCGCGCCACCGCTGGCGGGGTCGGTATAACTGATCGCGCCCCTCATTTTGTGCGTGCCGGAAATCATCGCGCCGTTTGAGATTAGCTGCCCATTATCGCTAAAGGACGTTATCTTAAAATCCGTCAGGGTCGGCGCTTTGCCGAATTTCTTCTCGGCCAGGGCACTGAACTGGTTCACCATGTCGTTGAAAAAGGGGGGTAGGTGTTTGCCGCTGATATTGGCCGGGTCGAACGAGACGCGGTATTTGGTTTTAGTTTTCAGGGTTTCCCACATTCCCGGCGTGCTTAGCCAAGGAATGGTGGTATAAGCGCCGTCTTCTTTGAACTGAACAAAGTGATAAACCGAGGCTTTGGGAGAGGTTCTGGATTTTTTGTCGGGAAATACCGCCGACACGGTGGCGCTGCCGAACATATCCCAAATACCTACCGGACTGGCATAGGCCGCGTTGGCAAAGGGGACGATCAGCGCCAGGCATAGCCCGAGCAGGAAGTAATGTGTGCGGGTATTCATGAGGTTATCCAGCGAAAAATAAAAAAAGCCGTCACAGCGGACGGCAACAGTATCACATGTTAGGTTGTCGTGTTGTTATATCTACCTTTATGCCTTGGTTGGCGGTGGATTTAATTAATTTATGACATTATAGCCAAATGCATAAGTCGCATTTATAGGTTGGGGTTCATGCTTCACCCCAACCTACATCCTAAACAACTGCCTGAACTTGCGCCGGTGCCCCGCCCCGGCGAATTCGGCGAAAGCGGCCTCGAAGCCATCCCGCAGCAATCTATCCCGCACATACTGCCGCTCCAACAGGGCACCCAAGGCGAGCAAGGTTTCGGTCGGCGTGTCCGCTTGCCGCAACTCGGCGGAGAATTGGCGCAGGTGGATAATTTGAACGTGAACATCTTGGTACTCGCCCAAATGATCCTGCAAGCCCTTGAGGATTTTCACCAGCGGCCCGATTTTGTCCGGCGGGTACAGGCTGCGGAAGAACTCCATGAGATAACGAAGCTTCTTGGCGGTCTTGCGTAGCTCGTGGATGGACTCGGGCGGGCTGGCGGGCGTGATGTCCGCGCCTTCCCGCAGCACCCGGCGGTACAGTTTCCAGATGCGGCGGCTCGCCAGCCCGTGGATGGGCAGCAGGGCGCGGGCCGATTTCGGGCGGCGCGGCGGCGGAGTGTCGAGGAAGATTTCCCAGCTTCGTATCAAGCGGCGATAGGCGGCGGAACCCAAATAGCGGTTCAATCGGGCATGGCTGCTTTCGGCGCGTTGCCGCAGCATTTCCCGCAACGGCTCAAGCGGCCCGCGCAAGGGTTCGGGCAGGTCCGCCGCGTAGTGGTCGAAATCCAAGAGATATACATCCATGTCGCGGGGTTCGCTGGTGATCCGGCCCAGTGCCGCGAAACCTTTTGCGTAGCGCTGGGTGGTCCGGTCGGGAAACACCTGCTTGAGTTGGCCCAGGGCGGAACGGGTCCGCCGCACCGCGACGCGGAAGTCGTGGAGGAATTCGGTGTCGGTCTCGGCTTTGGTGTCGGCCTCGTTGATTTGGAGGGTGCGCAGCAGATGCCGCAGCACTTGCTTCAAGGCGGCGTCCGCCCGCTGGGTCGGGTCCATGGGCGTGCGGGGCAGGGCGGATGGATCGCCGGGAATCAGCCCCAGTAGGCTCCGTGCCGCCGCGAACAAGCTGTCTTCCGCCGGGACGCCGCCAAATTCCCCGCTCAGCCGTTCCACCCAGTGGCGGAATTCTTTGCGGTGGCCCCTGGCGGTGAGGCGCAGCCGGGCGGGCAAGGGTTGCGGGACGGTGTCGCTCGCCACCGACAAAACGTCCACGGTCAAGCGCAATAAGGTTTCGTCCGCCGCATCGTCCAGCACGAATTCCCGCCGTTCCCCGCGCAACTCCGCTTGGGGCAACAGCGCCCGCATGTCCAGCGCGTCCGCCACCCGGTCCCGCCATGGCGCGGCGGGCAAATCCACGGCGAAGCGGGGCGGTTCGGCGACGGGAATGGATTCGTGGCGCTCGCCCATCGCGCAGAGACAATCGGCCACGGGACCGGCGGGGCTAAGCTCGATGGCTAATTCCAGGCCGTGCCGGTGTAAGCGCCCATCGAAGCTGTCGTAATAGGTGAGGGAAATTTCGTGATGGCGGGCGGGCCGGAATCCCAGCGATTGCTCTAGCACGCCGACGAGTTCGCCGAGGGGGGAGGGCACGATGAATTCGACGCAGTGATAAGCGCTCATGGGCGATGATTGTGGTTGTAGTCAGGGCGGGGTGATTCTGCCACAGCCATCGGGTGGGTCGGGCATGTATTCCATGCCCGACGTTACTTGGCCCAGGCGATGGCGTCGGGCATGAGTACATGCCCGATCTACGGAACTGCCTGAAAACGAGCGGGTGGGATTGCCCGGCGAATGCTTGATTTTTCTCTGTTCCGTCCCCACCCATGGAGCCACCACCGTTCAGTGCTGGCGTCGGGCATGAGTACATGCCCGACCTACGGAACTCAAGTGAAAATTCATTTCCGGTGTCGGGAGACGCGCAAGGTTTGGCCGGGATGGCCGAAATCAAACCCGTATGAACAAACCCATCTCCCCCCACGCCGCCACAACAAGGTATAAATGCCCCGCTTCCCGCTAGGCCATGGCTTAACCCGGCCAAAAGGCCGGTTTTCCGTCCGCCTTGGCTGTGGTTCGATTGCTGCATACTTTTCGACAGGATTACCCCCGATTGGTCCAGCCGATCCGATGAAACATTCCCTCTATCACGCCGACATTTCCGCCCAGCCCAGCGACGAACTGCTGGCCCGCCTCACCGCCGGGTATAAGCCCGAAGATCAAAAAAGCATCGCCGCCGCCTTGGATTTGGCGATCCATGCACGGGACCGGGATACCCTGGTGCGGCCCCGTGGCATCGACGTCGCCAACGTCCTGCACAACCTGCGGGTGGACGCGACCACCGTATTGGTGGCGCTGCTGAGCGATCCCTACCTCCGGGAACACTACGACCAGCACCTCATCAAGGAGCGGTTTGGTGAAACCACCGCCGACTTGGTGCAAAAGGCCAACTGGCTGAACACCTTCGACGAGTACCGGCCTTCGGAAGTGAAGGAGCCGAATCAGGCGGAGCTACTGCGCAGCATGTTGCTGGCGGTGGTGAACGACGTGCGGGTGGTGCTGGTGAAGCTGGCCTACCGGCTGCAACGGCTGCGGGTGCTGAAGGATCAGGACGAGGCTCCGCGTCGCAGGATCGCCCTGGAAACCCTGGACCTGTTCGCGCCCCTCGCCAACCGGCTGGGCGTGGGGCAACTCAAGTGGGAGCTGGAAGACCTGTCGTTCCGCTACCTGGACCCGGACGAATACAAGCGCCTCGCCAAATCCCTGGCCGCCAACCGGGCCGAGCGGGAAAGCTTCATCCACCGCTTCATCAGCGAGTTGCGGCAGGCGCTTGAGCAGGCGGGCGTCCATGCGCGGGTGTTCGGGCGACCCAAGCACATCTACAGCATCCACCGCAAAATGACCCGCAAGGAGGTACCAGTGGATGAGTTGTACGACCTGCACGCCGTACGGGTGATCGTGGACGACGTGCCGACCTGTTATGCCGTGCTGGGGCTGGTGCATGGCCTGTGGCTGCACATCCCCAAGGAGTTCGACGACTACATCGCCAATCCCAAGCAGAACGGCTATCAATCCCTGCACACCGTGGTGGTGGGGGAGAACGGGAGGCCGATGGAAGTCCAGATTCGCACCGAGGCCATGCATTCCTTCGCGGAATACGGCGTAGCCGCTCATTGGCGTTATAAGGAGGGCGGCAAACAGGACGACGCCTTGACCCGCAACATCAATGCCCTGCGGCGGCTCTTGGAAAACAAGGACGAGGACGACCGGAGCATTCTGGAATCCTTCCGTTCCGAGTTGTTCGAGGACCAGATTTTCGTGCTGACGCCCAAGGGGCAGGTGATCCGCCTGCGGAAGGGCGCGACGCCGCTGGATTTCGCCTATGGCATCCACACCGAGGTGGGCCACCGCTGCCGGGGCGCCAAGGTGAATGGGCGGATGGTGCCGCTGACCTATACGCTCAAGTCCGGCGAGAAGGTGGAAATCCTCACCGCCAAGCACGGCGGGCCTAGCCTGGGCTGGCTCGACTCGCATCTCGGCTACATCAAGACCAACCATGCGCGGGGCAAGATTCGGGCGTGGTTCCGGCAACAGGATCACGAGAAGCATCTGCGGGCCGGGAAGACCATTCTGGACCGGGAACGGCACAAGCTGGGCGCGAGGGAAATGGACTTGGAGGAGTTGGCCCGGCATTTCCATCTGCCCCGTGGCGATGATTTGCTATTGGCCATCGGGCGGGGCGATATTGCCGCCGCGCAATTGGCGAATGTGCTAAAGCTGCCCGATTGGCATCCGCCCAAGCCGCCCGTGGCGCCGGTGCGGAAGCCCATCCCGGCGGGCAAGGCCACCGAGGAAATCACCATCCAGGGCGTGCGGAACCTGCTGACGCACACCTCGCGCTGCTGCGAGCCTCAGCCGGGCGACGCCATCATTGGCTATGTGACCCTGGGGCGGGGCATCGCCATTCACCGGCAGGATTGCGTGAATATTATCCAGCTCTCGCCGGAGAAGCATGGCCGCTTGATCGACGTGGCCTGGGGCGTGGAGCCGGAAGCCTTTCCGGTGGAAATCGAGGTCCGGGCGCTGGACCGGAAGGGCTTGCTCAAGGACATCACCCACATCCTGGCCGCTGAGCATATCAATATCCTCAGCACCAACAGCCGCACCGAGCCGAAGGACCAGTCGGTGGTCATGCACATCACCGCCGAAGTGGCCGACCTGGGGCAGTTGAGCCATGCCTTGGGGCGGATTGGGGCGGTGCATAATGTGTTGGAGGCGTATCGGAAGGAGCAGGGGTAGGGCTATGAAAATCGAATTCGACCAAGAAGCCGATGCGTTATACGTTGAGCTTGCGACGGGAGAGGTTGAAAAAAACCGAGGAGATAAAACCCGGCTTGATTCTCGACTATGACGCTCACGATAATATTCTTGGGGTGGAAATGTTATGTATCAGTAAACGTGCAAGCCATTCGTTGGACCAAGCCGCCAAGTTATGTCCTTTGGAAGGCTTCCCGCGCTTGTCCTCTACGGCGCCTTCCCAATCTCCGCCAGCCGAGCGGCTTCGAGCCAAGCCGCAAGCCCGCCGCCCGCGCCGCGCCTAGATTGATGCGCATCCGCGCCTTTCCATCCTGCAGAAACAATTCAATCGTATCGGCGCGCCGATTTCCACGAACCATCGGCGCGTGCCCATTCGTTTGGGCCGCTGCTCATTCAAAGGATGGTGGCCCCTTGAAGCCGTGGATCAGCGACACCATTTCAGTGGGCCTATGGGAAGGTCCGGTTGGCATGGGCGACTGTGCTCCTTTCGGGGTTGACAAGCTCTATCGCCTTGACACGGCAAAGCGGATGACTATGATTGGCACTCTCTTTGGCCGAGTGCTAACAGCGGGCCTTAACAGACAACCCATTCAAACCACGCAACTATAGGAGAAACCGATGAGTATTCGTCCCTTAAATGACCGGGTAATCGTGAAGCGCCTGGAAGAAGAACGCACCTCGCCGGGCGGCATCGTGATCCCCGACTCCGCCGCCGAAAAGCCGATTCGCGGCGAAGTGGTCGCCGTGGGCAAGGGCAAGCCGCTGGACAACGGCCAGGTGCGCGCCCTCGCCGTGAAGGCGGGCGACAAGGTGCTGTTCGGCAAATACGCCGGCACCGAAGTGAAGATCGACGGCCAAGAAATCCTCGTGATGCGCGAAGACGACATCATCGCGGTGCTGGAAGACTAAGCCCTCAGCCCGCCGCCTTTCCCCAAATTGAAAAATTGAACGACACAAGGTAAATCAAACATGGCAGCTAAAGACGTAAGATTCGGCGACGACGCCCGTGTCCGCATGGTTCGCGGCGTGAACATCCTGGCCCACGCGGTGAAGGTGACCCTCGGCCCGAAAGGCCGCAACGTGGTCCTGGAAAAGAGCTTCGGCGCCCCGACCGTCACCAAGGACGGCGTGTCCGTCGCCAAGGAAATCGAACTGAAGGACAAGTTCGAGAACATGGGTGCCCAGATGGTGAAGGAAGTCGCTTCCCAAACGTCCGACGTGGCCGGCGACGGCACCACCACCGCCACCGTGCTGGCCCAGTCCATCCTGGTTGAAGGCTTGAAGGCCGTCGCCGCCGGCATGAACCCCATGGACCTGAAGCGGGGCATCGACAAAGCCACCACCGCCGCTGTCGAATCCATCCACGCCATGTCCGTGCCCTGCGCCGACAGCAACGCCATCGCCCAGGTCGGCTCCATCTCAGCCAACTCCGACGAGAGCATCGGCAAGATCATCGCCGACGCCATGGACAAGGTCGGCAAGGAAGGCGTCATCACCGTGGAGGACGGCTCCGGCCTCGAAAACACCCTGGACGTGGTCGAGGGTATGCAGTTCGACCGTGGCTACCTGTCCCCCTATTTCATCAACAACCAGCAGAGCATGAGCGCGGAACTCGAAAACCCGCTGATCCTGATCTGCGAGAAGAAAATTTCCAACATCCGCGACATGCTGCCGGTGCTGGAAGGCGTCGCCAAGTCGGGCCGCCCGCTCTTGATCATCGCCGAGGACGTGGAAGGCGAAGCCCTCGCCACCCTGGTGGTCAACAACATGCGCGGCATCCTGAAAGTGGCCGCCGTGAAGGCGCCGGGCTTCGGCGACCGCCGCAAGGCCATGCTGGAAGACATCGCCGTCCTGACCGGCGGCACCGTGATTGCCGAGGAAATCGGCCTGAGCCTGGAAAAGGCGGGCCTAGGCGACCTGGGCACCGCGAAGAAGGTCCAGATCACCAAGGAAGAAACCACCATCATCGACGGCGCGGGCAGCGTGGAGCAGATTCAGGGCCGCGTTCTCCAAATCCGCAAGCAGGCTGAGGACGCCTCGTCCGATTACGACAAGGAGAAGCTGCAAGAACGCCTCGCCAAGCTGGCGGGCGGCGTGGCGGTCATCAAGGTCGGCGCGGCCACCGAAGTGGAAATGAAGGAAAAGAAGGCCCGCGTCGAAGACGCCCTGCACGCCACCCGCGCTGCGGTTGAGGAAGGCATCGTGCCCGGCGGCGGCGTCGCGCTGGTCCGTGCGCTGCAAAGCCTGAAGGAGCTGAAGGGCGCCAACCACGACCAGGATGTCGGCATCAGCATCCTGCGCCGCGCCATGGAAGAGCCGCTGCGCCAGATCGTCGCCAACGCGGGCGATGAATCTTCCGTGGTGCTGAACAAGGTCGCGGAAGGCGAAGGCAACTTCGGCTACAACGCCGCCACTGGCGAATACGGCGACATGGTGGCCATGGACATTCTCGACCCGGCCAAGGTGACCCGCACCGCGTTGCAGAACGCCGCGTCGGTCGCTGGCCTGATGATTACCACCGAGGCCATGGTGGCCGAAGAACCCAAGGATGACGCCCCGATGATGCCGGGCGGCATGGGTGGCATGGGCGGCATGGACGGCATGATGTAAGCCGCGCCGCTTAGGCTCATACGCGAAAAAGCCCCGGTCGCAAGGCCGGGGCTTTTTTTATATCCTTGGCGCGGGATTCGGAGCGCCCACCGCGTAGGGCGGGCATGTGCCCATGCCCGACGCCAGCACCGCCCGAAGCAGCGGATGTCTGGCATGGAATACATGCCCGACCTACGGGATTCTTAAGCTTTTCGCTTAGTGATTAAACCAACACCAATACACGGATATTAAAAAAACCGATATGGCTAGCCAACACGACGCAGCACGCCAAGCGCGACTCGCTAAGAAGAAACTCAAACGCGAGGGAAATAACGTACAGTATCTACATCTCACGAAGGAGCAATCCGAGCAGGTAATTCGGGAAAGTTTGGAAGAAATCGGCAAATTCCCGATTTTCCAATGCCTGATTCCCCAGGCACTATTCGTTAATGGGTTTGGCACGACCCTGATCGCCCGGAAAATCAACGATGACGAGGTCATCGTGGGTGGGTTTTGGCTGGATGTTTATTGCATGGGGGTGAGAGGGGCATTCCTCCGGGCGATGCAGATGCATGAATACAACAGCACCATTAACTCCCTCCATCGAAACGAGAACTTCGGCCTCGCCGAGCCTGCTTTGGTCCGGGCATTGGTGGAACAGAGCGTGGAATATGGTCAGAATCTCGGATTCAAGCCCCATGCGGATTACGATGAAGCCCGGTACATCTTCGGTGATATTGATCCGAAGGACTGCACGGATACTTTCACCTTCGGTAAGGATGGCAAGCCCCGGTTTGTGGCCGGTCCCGACGATCCTCCCCAGCGTTGCCTGCGGATTGTTGAAAGGCTCACGGAGAAGCTCGGGCCGGATGGGTTTACTTACAAGCTTAAGGAAAAGAAATAATCCCGAGCCGCCCCATGGCGCGGGATGGAACCTGAAATCGTAGGGTTATTCCAGCTTTGGCGGCTTGAATTCGGATATGAAAAAGCCCTGGTCGCAAGGCCGGGGCTTTTTTATTAGGACTTACGCAGCCCTTGCCATTCAATGGTTTAAAGAGTTCGTAGTCCCGCCCTCAGGCGGCAAAGAACCGCCTGAAGGCGGGACTACAAGCCAAAAGCGGCTTATTCACGCCATCCCCTAAACCGCCACATATTGAACTTTATGGGGCGGTTGGACGCAGGTCGGGATGACGCAGGAACCCCAACATTTCCGCTGGGTGATTGCTGGGTTCGCGCCTGACCCCAACCCGCCTGACATAGCCGCGCCTCAAGCTAAATCGGGTATCCTATCGGCTTTTTCAGGGCCGGGACGCCCTCCCCCGCCGCCTCCACGAAGGAAAGTGCCCGCCAGTGACCTCAATGAATACGCTCTATCCCACCATCGAACCCTACGCCACCCATCATTTCAAACGGGACCATCACAAAATCTACGTGGAGGAATGCGGCAACCCGCAAGGCCTGCCGGTGGTTTACCTGCACGGCGGTCCCGGCGCTGGGTGCAAGCTTTCCCACCGCTGCTTTTTCGATCCCGCCAAATACCGCGCCATCCTCGTCGATCAACGCGGCGCCGGGCGCTCGACGCCCCATGGCGACCTGAGCCACAACACCACCGCCGATTTGCTGCGCGACCTGGAATACATCCGCCAACACCTCAAGGTGGAACGCTGGCTGCTGTTCGGCGGCTCCTGGGGCGCGAGCCTGGCCTTGCTTTATGCGCAGAAGCATCCGGCCAAAGTGACCGGCCTGGTGTTGCGCGGCAGCTTCCTGGCCCGGCGGCGGGATTTGGACTGGTTCGTCGGCGTGGATGGCGTGCGGCGGATTTACCCGGAGGGCTGGGCGCAATTCCTCGACAGCCTGGCCGAAGCCGAACGCGCCGACCCCATCGCCGCCATTCATCGGCGCCTTGTGGGCAACGACGAACTGGCCCAGCGCCGCGCCGCCCGCGCCTGGTCGCTGTGGGGCGGACAGGTGGTGTTGGGTGACGGGTTCGATCCGAGCGCGTTGCACGAACACGTCTCCGCCGAGGTGCTGAACCAGGCCCGCATCGAGCTTCACTACGCGGTGAACGGCTATTTCATCGAGGAAAACGCCATACTGGACGGCTGCGCCAAGCTGGCAAAAATCCCCACCCTCATCATCCATGGGCGGCGCGATTTGGTCTGCCCGGCGGAATCCGCCTATCTGCTGCATCGTCATCTGCCCCAGGCCGAACTGCGGATGCTGCCGAAAGCGGGCCACATCGCGGGCGGCGAGGACATGATCGACGCCCTGATCCAGGCCGCCGACGACATGGCCCGGCGGCTTTCCCTATGAGCGGGACCAAGCGCCTCATCATCGGCATCACCGGCGCGACCGGCGCGGTCTATGGGCTGCGCCTGCTGGAAGTGCTGCGCGCCCTGGATGACTGGGAGACGCACCTGATTATCTCGTCGGCGGGCGCCCTCAATCTCCACCACGAACTGAACATGAAGCGCGGCGAGGTCCAAGCCCTGGCCGATGTGGTCCACGACGTGAGCGACATCGGCGCCAGCATCGCCAGTGGCGGCTTCAAGACGGAAGGCATGATTATCGCGCCCTGCTCCATGAAGACCCTGGCGGCGCTGGCCCATGGCTTTTCCGACAACCTGATGACCCGCGCCGCCGACGTGGCCCTCAAGGAGCGCCGCCGGGTGGTGGTGGTGCCGAGGGAAACGCCCCTGCATCTCGTCCACATCCGCAACATGGCGACCGTCACCGAGATGGGCGGCATCATCTTCCCGCCCTTGCCCGCGTTTTACGGCAGACCTAAGACCCTGCCCGAACTCATCGACGAGACCGTTGGCCGCATTCTGAGCTTATTCGATATTGAGGTGGCGGGGCTGTATGCGCCCTGGACCGGACTCCGGCGGGACGGGGCGGCGGGCGGGTAACGCTCGTGGCATCTAAACCCCTCCCCAACCCTTCCCTTGTCAGGGGGAGGGAGCAAAGCCCCCCCTGATAAGGGGGGTTGGGGGGGTTAACACCGTATACCTGAATTGAAAACCGCCTAAAGGTGGCACTGCAAGCGGGACAGGCATGAATAATTTTTCGCCATGGTGTTCCGAGCCAATTCGTGGCATCCCGGAAAACGGTCAGGATTATGTTGCATCTTCAATTCAAACAATAATCTACGAAGATTCGCCATGAAAATGACCTTACGCTTCGTCTCGCTGGTACTCGCCGCCTCGCTTGTTGCTGGTCAAGCCTGCGCGGCAAGGCTGCCGAAATTTGGCCCCTACGCGGTGCCACTGGTTGAGGGCACCAATTACGTCCGCGCCGCCCCCGCCGAGGATTATTGGAAGCTCAGCCAGTTCTATCTGCCTCAGCAGACTTCCAGCGCTTGCGCCCTGGGTTCCACGGCCATGACCCTGAATTTCTTGCGGGGCATTCCCAAATACTCGGATCAAACCCTGATTACCCAGAACGAGTTGCTGACCACGGTATTCACCGGCCCGTTCGCCGCCAAGGTGGCGGAGGGCGGCGACGGCGTGAAGTTCGACGAACTGGTGTCAGTGATTAAAAAGGGCTTGAAGTATTACAAGCTGGACAAGAAGTACGACGTGGAGGTGGTGCGCTTCAGCAATGCCAGCAACGCCAGCCTAAACCAGCTCCGCCAGGTGTTGGCGGCGAACGAGGCGTCCGAGGACGATGTGATCGTCGCCTACTTCAATCAGGGCGTGCTGACCAGCGATTGGGATGGACCCCACGTTTCCCCGCTGGGCGCTTACAACGGCGGGGCCGACCAAGTGCTGGTCATGGATGTGGACCGGGATTGGTATGTGCCTTATTGGTCGCCGGACACCAAGCTGTTGGAAGCTCTGCTGCGCCCCGCCCCCGCCGATCAAGGCGTGCTGGCGGGCGAGGTGGGCGGTTTGGTGTGGATCAAGCGTGCCGGAAATTAAACCCGGCCCATCCTCCTCCCCGCCACTGAACGGCCCGCTTTTTGGCGGGCCGTTTTGTTTGGCTCGCCAACCCACCCAAAAAATCCCCCACAGCATCGTCTGGTGAGCCACTACCCCCCGTAGAGTATCCCCGTCACTCATCCATCCATGGGAGCACTCACCATGTACGGCAATTTTTTCTCCATCCGCCACCTGCGCGAAGCTGGTCTCACCCTCCGCTTTTACGACGAGGATTTCGATCTGCTCGACGATCAGCCTTCCCCCATGCCTCCCCTGCCCTATCCCAAATCCACCCTGCCCGCCCGCGTCGACTACGACATCCCCACTTATATCCGGCGCGGCATCAAGCTCAGCCCGCTGCCGCCCCGCCGTTAACCGCATCATGAACGCCGAGGACAAGCGCTTCGCCGTGGTGCCCACCACGGGCAAGGCGTGCGGCTTTCCACCTTCCGCCGCCAGCACCGCCAAGGTGGTCTGCTTCGGCGCCTTGGGCTGTAAGCAAACCGGCACCACCAGCGGCGGCGGTTCAGGCGGGCGTCTTTTGCCGACGCCGCCCACCGCGAACGCGACGGCGGCCACCAAATTTATAGCTCGTGGCCCCGGCTCCAGCCGGTGCTGGACCGGCTGGAGCCTGTCCTGAGCTTGGCCGAAGGGCCGGGACCACGAGCCTTTTGCAGGGAATCATTTTCGGGAATCGCCTAAGCATCCCCAAAGCAAGCTTTGGACTCCAGGGCCAGCCACGACACGAAAGCCTTTCTCACGCTCTTTTTAAGTAATGGCGGCAAGAGCGGGCTTAGCCCAGCCAAATCATGCGCCGATCCAGACAAACCGCCCCCGCCACACCCCTCCGCGCCCAATCCCATATATCGGCATATCGCCGCAATAACTGTGTGATTTACCCCACGCCATCGACTCCACAGCATATTTCCTACCATGACACCCTGCTTATCATCAAGGCACGGCATTTGCTTTGCCTGGATGCTTTTTAATTTCATCCTGATGAGGGTATAACAATGAGAACAAGAAAAATCCGGGGGTTACGCCCGCCAACGCACGCCGCGTTGGGGGCGTTGCTCTCCCTGTTAATCGCTGTGCCAGCGGGTGACGCGCTGGCGGCGGCGGCGGCGCCGGTCACGGCCAAGGCCACCCTGGTCAAGAAAACCGGCAAAATCCAAATCAAGGGTAAGACCGCCGCGAATATCGCGCCCGGCTCCAACGTGGCGGTCTATGACGCCGCCAGCGGCCTAGTCATTTACTCGGCCAAGACCACCAGCAAACGGGCCTTCGATTTCAGCCTGCCCTCCGGCAACGTGCCCTGTTTGCTGCGGGTCGAGTCCGGCAACACCAAAACCACGGTGAAAGTGGCCGGCGGCGGCGCCGCCTGCAAAACCGCCCTGACCTGCGCCATCGCCAGCCCCGCCAAGGATGTCGCCATCACCGAGGGCCAAGCCCAGCACTTCGAGGCGACGGTCAAGGGCGCGAAGGGCGCCAGCTTCACCTACTCGTGGAACATCGGCAGCGGCATGACGGAAACCATGACCGCAGCCAAGTTCGACCATCCCTTCCCCAACGCGGGCAAATTTCTGGTCACGCTGGATGTGACCGATTCCGCAGGCCGTCAATGCTCGGATGATGTGGTGGTGTCCGTCTCCCCCAGCGTCAACACCGGCAAAGTGAGCGAGCGGCCCGCCGCTGGCAAGGCCGAAGCCTTGAACGCGCCGAACGGTGCCTATGTGGTGCTGCCCTTCGAGGAAATGGGGATGCAGGGCGGCAGCATGGTCAACCTGCCCTACAACCCGCTGATTCCCTATAACGCCCTGAACGCCCAGGTGTTGCAGAAGGTCGCGCATAAGCCGCCGATCATCGAGAGCAGCGCGGTGGACGTGTACTACTCCGCCGCGTCCAACCCCACCGATCCGGTGGGCGGCGATTCCATCAACTCCACCAGTCAGAACTATTTCGCCGACGGGCAAGCGGGCGTCAACTTCGATCCCGCCACCTCCCAGTTCAACCCGACGACGTTGATTCCAACGGACAATAAATTCATCGCCGGGCACGACTTCAAAGACGCGGTCATCAAGAAGAACGAGCTGTGGGACCGCATCCACCAGCCCAATGCGACGGGCGCTCAAACGGGCCGCTCCATCGCCGACACTCAAAGCACCGCCACCCCCCCCTATCCCCTGGCCAACCCGGACCAAAGCATGAGGGGCTATGTGGATGGCGGCAAAGGCGTTCGGCAAATGCCCGGCATTGCCAACCCTTACAAGGCCAACGATCCGCAAAAGCTGGATTACAACCCCGACCAAATGGCCTTCGTCGCCCAGTTCATCCCCATGAGCGACGTGGACGACAAGGGCCGCATCAACCCCTATCCGTTGCTGCGCGTGGAAGCCAAGGACAAGTCGGGCAACGTCGTCGCCAAGGCCGACGCCGTGTACACCTCGGCTTCCGAAACCCGCTGCCGTGAATGCCATCTCCCCGGCGGCATGGCGGCGGACGAGGATGTCTGGCGCACGCCGGTCACGGAACAAGAGATGAAGAACGCCGACGGCACCCCCGGCCCCGCCACCGGCGCGGGCAGCTTCGCGGCGGGCGCGGATCCGACCAAGCCCTGGCCCCCCGCCATCCACAACCGTTTCGACGACAAAATCGCCGACAATCCCACCTTCACCAACTTGGGTGTGGATGTGCCCAAGGACGCCAACGGCCTGCGCACCGACCGCGTGAAAGCGTCTCGCTGGGCCAAGTTCGACCCGGCCACCGGCAAGCCCACCGGCGAAACCAGCCCGACCAAACCAGCGGACGCCACTAACTGGAAGCTGCAAGTCCAGGTCAAGTTCCGCTCGGCGGCGGATTACGGCGGTGACGACTGGGCGGCGCAAGAAAAAGCGGCGCTGTTCAACACCTTAGTTCTGCACGACTACATGGTGTTCTACGGACCCACGCCGGCCACCGGCAAGCTGTGGCCCGCCAGCTACTCCACCCAGGTGGCGGACTCCTACGCCGACGACGTGGGCAAGTCCCGCGCCCAGCCCATGTACTTCTGCGCCGGCCACCACAACAGCCAGTTGAAGTTCGATAACGGCGTGGCGGCGCGGTCTTATCCCACCAACCGCTCCGACTACTCGCGGGCCTTCCACGCCTTCCACGGCAAGTTCCAGGTCTACAAGGCCGATGTCGCTGCGGGCGCCGATGGCCTGTCGCACAAGAAGGGCGACTTGATCCGCGACGACCGGGGCCATCCGAAGATGCTCGGTGGCCGGGGCTGGGACTCCCAGAAGGACGACGACAACGGCGTGCCGTTCACCGCTGGCACGGATGGCAAGCTGACCAAGCCGACCGTACCGGCTTACGACCCCGTCAAGAACAACTGGACACCCGAGTTGTTCCCCATGGACTCGAACGGCGAATTGATGCTGCCCTTCGAAAAGACCAGGCATAAGGGCGTTCCCATGGAAGAGAACTGCGTGAAGTGTCACACCGGCCCGACCGAGAAGAGCTACCGCGACATCCACCACGCGGCCGGACTCACCTGCGAGAACTGTCACAGCGACATGCTGGCGGTGGGCAACGTCTACGGCAACGAGCGCTTCAACGCCAACCTGACCGGCGCGGGCGCTTACGGCGCGGACGATCCCAACAAGATCGACCCGACCGACTTCCGCCGCCCCTGGCTGGACGAACCGGACTGCGGCTCCTGCCACATGGGCGACGCCAATATGGTCGATTTCAGCGCCGGCGCGATGAAGACCGCCTGGGATGCCAACGATCCGTCGGGACGCTCCCGCGACCCGATGAATGCCCGGTTCGCGGTCATGCCGCACAAGGAGGACCGGCCCGAGAAGGCCACCGTCAATGGCGTGACGACCTACGTCAAGCAGCCCTTGTCGCAGGCGCTCTACCGCAAGAGCGCGGACGTTCACGGCAGCGGCGCCAACGGCGATCTGACCTGTTCGACCTGTCACGGCGGTTCCCACGCCATCTGGCCGAACCCGGACCCGAACGCCAACGACAACGTCACCGCCAAGCAGTTGCAGGGCTATGACGGCAACATCGCTGAATGCTCGGTCTGCCACATCAAGGACGACTTCAAGGAGGGCTTGGTCGCCACCGACGGCGGCACCAGCGGCCTAGGGGTAGGCCAGGGCGTCCGCGATGGCACCGTGGTCAATTCCAGCAGCCCGAAAGCCTTCCTGGCGGGTCCGCACGGCATGCACCCGGTGGGCGACCCCTACTGGTACAAGGAAGCCCCCGGCACCGCGACCAACAAGAGCGGCACCACCAAGGGCGGCTGGCATAACGACTTCGCCAAGAAGCCCGGCCCGGATGGCGAGGACCAGTGCGCGGCCTGCCACGGCTCCAACCACAAGGGCAGCCGCCTGTCCAAGACCCTCACCGCCCGCACCCTGACCAACGAGAAGGGCAAGCCGGTCAAGGTCGAGGCGGGTCAGGTGATCGGCTGCGATCTGTGCCATAGCCTCTCGAAGAGCTTCACCGGCGCGCCGAACCCGAAGGCGGCGGACGGTGGCTGGCCGAAGGCCAAAATGCACATGCCACCCCAACCGGCGTCCATCGAGCCGGGCACCCCGACCGGCGGTGGCGGCGGACACGGCTAAGTAAGCCCATCTCAAGGGACTGAACGAAAAGGGGCGCGTCATGCGCCCCTTTTCCGTTGTGGGAGTGGGGTTCAGCCCACGACATCCGAGCCTGACTAATCGTGGGCTGAAAAGCCCACTCCCACCAATAACAACTCCAATCGTCAACGAGGCTGGCCGTGAACAGACTGCTTTCCGTCTTCCTTATCCTCTGCGCCTTCGCCGCGCCCGCTGAGTCCGCAAACCAAAAACCCATCGCTCAGGCCGGTCCCGATCAAACCGTCGGCCTGTCGGTCGCCGTTACCCTGCGCGGGGACCAAAGCAGCGACAGCGATGGCCGCATCAAGAAGTATATATGGCGCCAAACCCAAGGGCCGAAGCTCAAATTGACCGGCGCGAAAACGGCGCGGGCCTCATTCACCAGCCCGGCCAAGCCGACGCCGCTGTCCTTCAAGCTGACCGTCACCGACAACAAGGGCGCGACGGCCAGCGATACCGTCGCCATCACCGTCATGGCACCGCCGACCTGCATCCTGCCGCAAGTGCTGCAAAACAACGGCTGCGTCACGCCGCCGCCGGTCTGCGTGGCCCCCCAAATCCTCGGCAACGGCGTCTGCGTGACCCCGCCGCCGGTTTGTGTTGCTCCGCAAGTTTTGCAAAGCGGTGTTTGCGTCACCCCACCAACCCCGACACCTAGTTGCGCCCCGCCGCAAGTGCCGAAAAGTGGCGTATGCGTCACGCCGCCCGCCAACCTTTCGTTCAACGACACCGGCATCACCCTGTGCGGAGACGCCCTGTTCAACGTGGCCTGCCCGCTGGCCGGGCTGCCGGGCCAGGACGCCCAATACGGACGCGACGCCCTGCTCGGGGAGGACAGCGACGGCCACGCCGGTTTCAGCTTCACCAAGATCGGCCCCGCCGGGGAAGAACTGCCGACCAGCGCCAGCCAATGGGCCTGCGTGCGGGACAACGTGACCGGCCTGATGTGGGAAGTGAAGACCGACGACGGCGGGTTGCGCGACAAGGACGCGCTCTACACGAATTACAGCGCCAGCCACAACCCAGGCGGGAAATTCGGCTCGGCCACCGACGCCGAAGGCTTCGCCAAGGCCGTCAATGCGGACGGGCTGTGCGGCGCGAAGGATTGGCGCGTGCCCACGGTGGACGAATTGCAAGGTCTCCTAGACTACAGCCATCCCCTGCCCGGCCCGGCCATCGACGCGGCGTTCTTCCCCAACACGGCGAACACCCTGCACTGGACCGCCACCCCCCACGCCCGGAGCGCGGTGCGGGGCTGGGGCGTGTACCTCGACGATGGCCGGGTGTTCGACGATGAAGACCGGGACCGGCCCAGTGCGGTTCAGTTGGTGCGCACGGCGATACTCCAGATCAAAATGTCACCATCGATCTTGGGAACCACGGCTTCCGGTCCCTACATCATTTCCGTCGACGGCCAGGAGGTCACGGACACCCGGACCCAACTGGTGTGGCGGCGCTGCGTGGAAGGCATGGCCTGGAATGGCGCCACCTGCGCAGGCCCAGCCCTGTTCGGCATGTGGGATCACGCCCTGCATCGCGCCGACGCGGAAGCCCACAGAACTGGCCAAGCGTGGCGGTTGCCCAATGTGAAGGAGTTGGCCGGCTTGGTGGACCGCGCCTCGACAGAGCTAACCCCGGATGTTCTGGCGATTGATCCGACCGTCTTCCCCGCCACGCCCAACTTCCAGGCGTGGTCGTCCTCGCCTTCCGCCTCGGATGCCTTCTACGCCTGGAGCGTGCATTTCTATTATGGCTCCGTGTACTTCACTTACCTCGAAGATAACGGTGCGATCAGGCTGGTGCGCGACGGGCCGTGATGTGTTTTAGGTGATGATGGCGCGGACAAGGCATAGAGAATTAGCGGTGCCCTGGCAACTATCGCGACGAGGTTTATTCATACGGTAATTCCCCGTTATGTATCGCGTCTTATCCCGCGACAAACGCATGACATTAGCCGCAAAGTCTTTTACTATTGGGCGCGTTGACGTCTGGGCGCGGCTTGAGTCGCACCCCGCTCGACCGCATCGCGAGCGCTGGCATTAAGGGGCTATTCCCGCAGCAACGAATCGACCGGCGGCGCATGTGCCAGCACCTTCGTATCAAACCGAAATTTGGTTATCAGCGATAACCAGGGGAGAACTTAACAAGATGAAGATGAACAAGATCGCAAAAGCACTGAGCGCCCTGCTGTTGACCGGCATCCTGTCGGGTAGCGCCTTCGCCGCCGAAAATTCCGCTGGCGTGGCAGAACATTTCGACATGCTCGTCAAGACCGCCGGGTTGGCCTTGGACAATGCGAACAATGGCAATAAAGACGCCGCCATCACCGACATCAAGCAAGCCAAGCAGCACTACAAAGAGCTGACTGGCGATGCTAGCGGCAAAGACATGCAGGACGTCATCAAGCAGCTCACCGCCGCCCAGGACGCACTCAAGGCCGGTGAGGCCGATAAGAGCAAGGAAATCCTCGCCAGCGCCGTTGCCAAGCTGAAAGACCTTCGCTCCAAACTGAAGTAAGGCCCGTGGCTGGAGCGCCGCTTCAAAACGGCGCCCCACCAACAACAAGGGCCACCCGCATGTGGCCCTTGTTTTTTCCGATGCGTGAGCAGAAAGACTGTGGGAGCGGGCTTCAGCCCGCGCAGTTCAGCCGAATCAAACTCCTGCCACTCAGCCGAATCGTGGGCTATAAAGCCCATTCCCACCATCGTACACCCGACCCGAAATCACCCTAGCCCATGGCCGCGACCAGGGCGTCCGCGAATTCGCTGGTCTTCACTTCCTTCGCGCCCTCCATCTGCCGGGCGAAATCATAGGTCACGGTCTTCCCGGCCACGACCTGGCTGTAGGACTCGACGACCAGTTCCGCCGCTTCCTTCCAGCCCAGGTAATCCAGCAGCATCACCCCGCTGAACAGCAGCGAGCCGGGGTTGGCGACATCCTTGCCCGCGTATTTGGGAGCCGAGCCGTGGGTGGCCTCGAACACCGCGACGTGGTCGCCGATGTTGCCGCCGGGCGCGATGCCAACCCCGCCCACCTCCGCCGCCACCGCGTCGGATAAATAGTCGCCGTTCAGGTTGGGCGTGGCAATGACATCGAACTCGGCGGGCCGCAGCAGCATTTGCTGGAACATGATGTCGGCGATGCGGTCCTTGATGACGATCTTGCCCTCCGGCGGCGTGCCCCCGTGCAGCTTAAACACGTCATCCTCGCTGATGGTCTGGTCGCCAAACTCAGTGCGGGCCAGTTCATAGCCCCAATTTCGGAACGCGCCCTCGGTGTACTTCATGATGTTGCCCTTATGCACCAGGGTCACGCTCTTCCGGCCATTATCCACCGCGTACTGTATGGCCTTGCGGATCAGTCGCTTGCAGCCGAATTCGCTCATCGGTTTCACACCCAAAGCACTGCCGGGCTGGAAATCGGCACCCATTTCATCTTTCAGAAAACGCTCTAGCTTAGTAGCAGCTTCGGAACCCGCCGGGTATTCGATGCCCGCGTAGACGTCCTCGGTGTTTTCCCGGTAGATCACCACGTCCACCAGTTCCGGGTGGCGCAGGGGCGAGGGCACGCCGGGGAAATGCCGCACGGGCCGCACGCAGGCGTACAGGTCCAGGGTTTGGCGCAGGGCCACGTTGATGGAGCGCATCCCGCCACCCACGGGCGTGGTCAGCGGGCCTTTGATGGACACGACCAAATCCTCGAAGGCTTTCACCGCCTCGTCGGGAAACGCTTCGCCGTACAGCGCGGCGGCTTTCTCGCCGAGGAACACCTCGCACCAGTGGATTTGCCGCGTGCCGCCGTAAGCCTTGGCGACGGCGGCGTTCCAGATTTTGAGCGAGGCGTTGGTGATGTCGGGTCCGATGCCGTCGCCTTCCACATAGCCGATGATGGGCTGGTCGGGGACGTGCAAGCGGCCTTCCCGAATGCTGATTTTTTCGCCGGACGAGGGCAGGCGAATATGCTGATAAGTCATAGAAACTCCCGCGAAGATTGTGAAGTACGTATTCGGAGGATAAAAGGTGTAAGCCTCGGCCTTATATTATGCGCCTGGGTGGAATGGGGCTGTAAAAATAAAGCCATTCCCGAAAATAGCCGGTCCGCGATGCTTCGGAAAAAATTCATGGCCCGCGCAACAGACTCCCGGCCACCCCGGCACACACGAGCATATCGAGCATATCCATGTGCCACGGACATGCTCCGCGAATCCCCGCCGTAACGGTACAGTCCTTGACGGTTTAGCGAATTCCTAGTAACTTAATCAACCATTTAACTCTATCGTACGGGGCGCTCCAACGCCCTGATTCTTTTTTTGCAGGGTGGTAAACCGTGGAGCTTAGCGGCGCTGAAATCGTTGTCCAATGCCTTAAGGACGAGGGAGTCGAATTCTTGTTCGGTTATCCGGGCGGATCGGTACTGCATATTTATGACGCCCTCTTCAAACAGGACGACGTGAAGCACATCCTGGTGCGCCACGAGCAGGGCGCCACCCACGCGGCGGACGGCTACGCCCGCTCCACCGGCAAGCCCGGCGTGGTGCTGGTGACCTCAGGTCCCGGCGCCACCAACGCCGTCACCGGGATTGCCACCGCCTACATGGATTCCATTCCGATGGTGATCCTCACCGGGCAAGTGCCCCTGCCGGTCATCGGCAGCGATGCCTTCCAGGAGTGCGATACCGTCGGCATCACCCGCCCCTGCGTGAAGCATAACTTCCTGGTCAAGGACGTCACCAAGTTGGCGGAAACCATCAAGAAAGCGTTCTTCATCGCCACCACCGGACGGCCCGGCCCGGTGGTCGTGGACATTCCTAAAGATGTCACCGATCCCAAGGTCAAGGTGCCCTACGAGTATCCCAAGACCGTGTCCATTCGTTCCTATCATCCCCACGTTAAGGGCCACCGCTGGCAAATCAAGAAAGCGGCGGACCTGCTGATCTCGGCCAAGCGCCCGATGATTTACAGCGGCGGCGGCGTGGTGCTGGGGAACGCTTCGGATCAATTGACCGAACTGACCCGCCTGCTCAATTTTCCCATCACCAACACCTTGATGGGCCTCGGCGCCTATCCGGCGACGGACAGGCAGTTCGTCGGCATGTTGGGAATGCACGGCACTTATGAGGCCAACATGGCCATGCACGAGTGCGATGTGCTGCTGGCGGTCGGCGCCCGGTTCGACGACCGCGTGACCGGCAAACTGGCCCAGTTCTGTCCCCACGCCAAGATTGCTCACATTGACATCGACCCCGCGTCCATTTCCAAGACCGTGCGCGTGGATGTGCCGGTGGTGGGTGAAGTGGCGGGCGTGTTGGCGGAATTGATTGACGTGCTGAAAACCAGCGAAAAGAAGCCCGACCCAGCCGCCTTGGCCGCGTGGTGGGAACAGATTACCCGCTGGCGCTCCGTGGACTGCCTGCGCTACGACCGCGACAGCAACGTCATCAAGCCGCAGTTCGTGGTCGAGCAACTGTGCGACCTGACCGGCGGCAACGCCTTCGTGACCTCCGACGTGGGTCAGCACCAGATGTGGGCCGCGCAGTTCTACAAGTTCGACTTGCCCCGCCGCTGGATCAACTCGGGTGGACTCGGCACCATGGGTTTCGGCTTGCCCGCCGCCATCGGTGTGAAGCTGGCCCACCCCGACGCCGACGTGGCCTGCATTACCGGCGAAGCCAGCATCCAGATGTGCATTCAGGAATTAGCGACCGCGCTGCAATACCGCACGCCCATCAAAATCTGCAACCTGAACAACGGCTACATGGGCATGGTGCGGCAGTGGCAGGAGTTCACCTACGAGAGCCGCTATTCCCATTCCTACCTGGAAACCATCCCGGACTTCGTGAAGCTGGCCGAGGCTTACGGTCATGTCGGGATGCGCATCGACAAGCCGGGCGACGTGCGTTCGGCACTGGAAGAAGCCCTGAAAATGAAAGATCGAACCGTATTCATGGATTTTCTGACCGATCCTGCCGAGAACGTCTACCCAATGATCGAGGCCGGCAAGGCCCATCACGACATGCGGCTCGCCCCCGGCACCACCGCTGAGAGGGAGTTGGCCTGATGCGTCACCTGATTTCCATTTTGATCGAGAACGAATCGGGCGCCCTGTCCCGCGTGGCCGGGCTGTTTTCGGCGCGCGGCTACAACATCGAATCCCTGACCGTCGCGCCCACTGAAGACCCGTCTCTGTCCCGGATGACCCTCACCACCTCGGGCAGCGACGAGATCATCGAGCAGATCACCAAGCAGCTTAACAAGCTGATCGACGTGGTGAAGCTGATCGACATTTCCGAGTCCTCCCACATCGAGCGCGAGTTGATGATGGTGAAGGCCCACGCGGTCAACGGGATGCGCGACGAGATCAAGCGGCTGACCGACATCTTCCGGGGCAACATCCTCGACGTGACGCCGACTTCCTACGTCATCGAGATCACCGGCGAGAAATCCAAGCTGGACGCCTTCTTGCAGACGGTGGGGCAGGACAACATCATTGAAGTGGTGCGTTCCGGCACGACCGGCATTTTGCGCGGCGAGCGCGGGCTGCACGTTTGATTCGGATCAGGGTTAGCTATGCCATCGGAAGCCGTCGTCACAATCACCAAGATGGTGGAGGTTTTGCCCGATGCCACGCAGGAACAAGTGGTCGAGCACCTTCGCGAGTATTTGGAAGACTTGCGCGATGAAGCCCGCTGGGATGAGCAATTTCGTCGGACCCGCCCCAAACTTGCGGAAGTGGCCCGCCAAGCTAGACAGGACATCGCGGAGGGAAAGGCGCAACGGTTGGACTGTGATGATCTATGAAATCCCTCGTCCTGCCGAGTTTCTGGACTGAATACCGCAAGCTTGATGAGAACACCCGCAAATCTGCCAGGAAGGCGTACCGTTTATGGCAGGACAATCCATTTCACCCCTCACTGCATTTCAAGTGCATCGACCGAGAAGAAAATGTCTGGTCGGTCAGAGTCAATCGCGGTTGCCGTGCCCTCTGCCTGTTCGAGGATGACGCGGTGACATGGTTCTGGATTGGAGGTCACGACGATTACGAGCGCTTTTATTCCTGAAAATCGGTCACGGACTAGTTAGTCAAGGCCCGGAACCAATCATTCGCACACATAAAAACTTAGAGGAACCTACATGCAGGTCTATTACGACAAAGACGCCGACCTTTCCATCATTCGCGGCAAGAAAGTCGCCATCGTCGGCTATGGCTCTCAGGGCCATGCCCACGCCCTCAACCTCAAGGAATCCGGCGTCTCCGTAGTGGTCGCCCTGCGTCCGGGTTCCGCCTCGGCGGTCAAGGCCCAGAACGCAGGGTTAGAAGTCGCCAACATCCCGGATGCGGTCAAACAGGCCGATGTGGTGATGATCCTGGCCCCCGACGAGCATCAGGCCAAGCTGTACACCGACATCATCGAGCCGAACATCAAGCAAGGCGCCGCGCTGGCCTTCGCTCACGGCTTCTGCATCCATTTCGGCCAGATCGTGCCCCGCGCCGATCTCGACGTCATCATGATCGCTCCCAAAGCGCCCGGCCACACCGTGCGCAGCGAATACGTCCTCGGTCGTGGCATCCCCGACCTGATCGCCGTGGCGCAAAACGCCACCGGCCAAGCCAAGGAACTAGCCCTGTCCTACGCCTCCGCCATCGGTGGTGGCCGCACCGGTGTCATCGAAACCAGCTTCCGCGAAGAGACCGAGACCGACCTGTTCGGCGAACAAGCGGTCCTCTGCGGCGGCGCGACCGCGCTGGTGCAGGCCGGTTTCGAGACTCTGGTGGAAGCCGGTTATGCCCCGGAAATGGCTTACTTCGAGTGCTTGCACGAACTCAAGCTGATCGTGGACCTGATGTGGGAAGGTGGCATCGCCAACATGCGCTACTCCATCTCCAACACGGCGGAATACGGCGACCTGACCCGTGGCCCGCGCATCGTCACCGAAGAAACCAAGAAGGAGATGAAGAAAATCCTGGGCGAGATTCAGCGCGGCGAATTCGCCCGTGAATTCATCTTGGAGAACC